>DAIMIM010000077.1:0-11008 GCA_036722755.1 Caldimonas sp.
CGCTGCCCCCCGAGGGGGCGCGGCCGGCCTTGGGGCGGCCCGGCGGCCGGCCGGCTGTCTCACCATGAAGTTCCAGGTCCACATCCCCTTCGTCGAGATGCTCGGCTTCGAGCTACTTCGCTTCGAGCCGGGCGAAGCGGAGCTCGCCGTGCAGCTGCGCGACGAGCTCTGCAATTCCTGGAGCGTCGCGCACGGCGGCGTGACGATGACCTTGCTCGACGTCGCCATGGCGCATGCTGCGCGCAGCCCGGACGCGAGCGGCGTGGCCGAGCACACCGGAATCGTCACGATCGAGATGAAAACGAGCTTCATGCGGCCGGGGCTCGGACGTCTCGTCGCCACCGGGCGGCGTCTGCACCGCAGCGCATCGCTGGCGTTTTGCGACGCGACGGTCGTCGATGCCGACGGCAAGCTGGTGGCGCACGCCACCGGCACCTTCAAGTTCCTCAAGGGTCTGCCTGCGGGTGGCAGACGCATCGAGCGCCAGGACGCTTCCGACTGATCGCGAAAGGCAAGCCATGTCCATCAACAAGCAGATCCATCTCGTCTCGCGCCCCGAGGGCGCCGCCAGCGCCGACAACTTCCGTCTTGTCGAGACGCCGCTGGCCGATCCCGCGCAGGACCAGGTGCTGGTTCGCAATCATTTCCTCAGCCTCGACCCCTACATGCGCGGCCGCATGAACGACGCCAAGAGCTATGCCAAGCCACAGCCGCTCGGTCAGGTGATGCAGGGCAGCACGGTCGGCGAGGTCGTGGCCTCGAAGCACCCGGGCTATCGCCCGGGCGACATGGTGGTCGGCGCGGGCGGCTGGCAGCAATACGCGTTGCTCGACGCCTCCGTGCCCGGCGTGTTGCGCAAGGTCGACGCGACCCGCATTCCGCTGTCGGCCTATCTCGGCGCCGTGGGCATGCCTGGCGTGACGGCCTGGTACGGGCTCACGAAGATCTGCCAACCGAAGGCAGGTCAGACGATCGTCGTCAGTGCGGCGAGCGGCGCGGTCGGCAGCGCCGTGGGCCAACTTGCGAAGGCGCGTGGCTGCCGCGCCGTCGGCTTCGCCGGTGGCGCCGACAAGTGCGCCTATGTCACCGATACGCTCGGCTTCGATGCCTGCATCGACTACAAGGCGCACGCCGACTCCAAGTCGCTGTACCAGGCGCTGAAGGAAGCGACGCCGGACGGCGTCGATGGCTGCTTCGAAAATGTCGGCGGCGTCGTGCTCGACGCGACACTGGCCCGCATGAACGCCTTCGGCCGCATCGCTCTGTGCGGAATGATCAGCGGCTACGACGGCCATCCGATCCCGCTGCAACAACCGCAGCTTCTGCTGCAGTCGCGTCTGATGATCCAAGGCTTCATCGTCGGCGAGCACATGGACATCTGGCCCGAGGCTCTGGCCGAGCTCGGCGCGCTCGTGGCTGGCGGCAAGCTGACCTACCGCGAGACGATCGCCGAGGGCATTGAGGCAGCTCCCGAAGCCTTCCTCGGCCTGCTGAAAGGGCGTAACTTCGGCAAGCAGCTCGTCCGGCTCTGAGGCGATGCAGTTCGACGGCCGCTCGGGCGAGGAATTCCGCGACGACCTGCGTCTGATCGGCGAGCGCCGGGCCGGGTCGGGCAACGCCGCCGCCCGCCGCATCCTCAGCGCCGACGAGCTGGCGCCGCTGACGAGATTGAGCGATACACGCTCGGCGGCGGCGGTGCTGCAGACCATCGGCATCATCGCGATCGCTGTCGGCGCCGGCCTGTGGGCGTGGCCCGGTTTCTGGTTGCTGCCGGTCGTCGTCGTCATCGGCATCCAGCAGCACGCGCTCTTCATCCTCGCGCACGAGGCGGCCCACTATCGGCTTTTCTCCGATCGCACGGTCAACGATGCGGTGGGCCGCATGGTCGGCATGGTCGGCGGCATCTCGATGTGCACGTACCGGGTCATCCATCGCCTGCACCACAACCATCTCTATACCGACGAAGACCCCGACACGGCGATCCACGGCGGCTACCCGCGCGGCGTCGGCTATCTCTGGAAAAAGCTCGGCCAGGACCTCGCAGGATGGAATGCGTGGAAGACCTTCGCCTACTTCTTCGGCGCGCCTGCGCTCAACGATGCGACGGCCCGCGCGGCCCGCCCGCTCGACGACACGTCGCCCCAACTGCGCGCTGCCGCGCGCCACGATCGATGGTTCGTCGTCGCGCTCCAGCTGGTCATGCCGCTGGCCGCGCTGACGTTCGGCGGCCGGCGCGGCCTCGGCGAGTATGCGGTGCTCTGGCTGGTGCCGATGCTCACGGTGCTGCAGCCGATCCTGCGTCTTCGCGCCATCTGCGAGCACGGCGGCGTGGTCGACCTGTCGTCGCCGTTGACGGCGGCGCGCAGCAACCGCACGACAGGCAACGCCGGCAACGTGCTGGCGCGCGCGACGCTCTTTCCGCACCACGTGAACTACCACCTCGAGCACCATCTCTACCCGGCGGTGCCGCACTATCGGCTGCCGCAGCTGCACCGCCTGCTCGTGGCCAAGGGCGCGCTCGAAGGCGCCGAAGTGCGCGACGTGGCAGCGACCTTGCGCCTTGTCTTCGCATCGCGCGAATCCCGTATCAACCTCGCTGCGCAAGAGACATGACCGACATCGTTCTGCATCACTACGCCGGCTCGCCGTTCTCGGAGAAGGTGCGCCTGGTTCTCGGCATGAAGCGCGTGCGCTGGCAGTCGGTCGAGGTGCCCACCATCATGCCCAAGCCCGACGTCGTCGCGCTGACCGGCGGCTACCGGCGCACGCCGTTCATGCAGATCGGCGCCGACGTGTATTGCGACTCCGCGCTGATGTGCCGGGTCATCGATCGCATCGTTCCCGAGCCATCGCTCTATCCCGAGGCGACGCGCGGCCTCGACGAGATCGTGGCGCAGTGGGCCGACACCGCGCTGTTCTGGGCGGCGGTGCCGTTCACGCTGCAGCCGGCCGGCGTCGCCCACATCTTCGACGGCGTGCAGCCCGAGTTTCTGCGTGCCTTCGGCGCCGACCGGGCGGCGATGAATCCGGCGATGCGGCGCGCGCCGCTGCACGACGACGCGGCGGCGTTGAGCGCCTACGCGGGCCGCCTCGAGACGATGCTCGGCGATGCCCGGCCGTTCCTGCTGGGCGCCTTGCCGTCGATCGCCGACTTCTCGGCGGCGCAATCGATCTGGTTCGTGCGCAGGGCGCCACCGATTGCCGCACATCTCGAACCGTTCGCGCATCTGAGCCGCTGGTACGAGCGCGTCGCCGCCTTCGGGCACGGTCAGCCGGAAACGATGACGAGCGGCGCGGCCATCACTTTGGCGCGCGACACCGCATCGTTCGCCGCCTGCGCTGTCGGCGAGGGCTCCGGCTTCGAACCAGGGGCCATGGTGCGCGTCGTGCCGGCCGACTACGCGCACGACGAGGTCGAAGGCGCGCTGGTCGGCCTCGATGCCGAAGAGTCGGTCATCGAACGCGTCGACGCGCGGGCCGGCACCGTGCACGTCCATTTCCCGCGGATCGCTTACCACGTCAAGGCGGCGACGCCGAAGAAGGAAGGCCCATGAAGAACTTCTCCGGCCGCACCGCGGTCATCACGGGCGCAGGCTCGGGCTTCGGCCTGGAGGCATCGCGCATCGCGGGCCGCCGCGGCATGAACGTCGTCATGGCCGACGTGCAGGCCGATGCGCTGCAACGCGCCGCCGCCGAGATCGAGATGCTCGGCGCCAAGGTGCTCGCACAACGCATCGACGTCAGCAAGGCCGCCGAAGTCGAGGCCTTGGGCGCCGCCGTGGCTGCGCGCTTCGGCGCACCGCACATCGTCTTCAACAACGCCGGCGTCGGCGCCGGCGGCCTGATCTGGGAGAACTCGGTCGCCGACTGGGAGTGGGTGATCGGCGTCAACCTGATGGGCGTCGCGCACGGTCTTCGCGTCTTCACGCCGATGATGCTGGCGGCTGCCGCGAAGGATCCGGGCTACGAAGGGCACATCGTCAATACGGCGTCGATGGCCGGCCTGCTGAATGCGCCGAACATGGGGATCTACAACGCCAGCAAGCATGCCGTGGTGTCGATGAGCGAAACGCTCTATCAGGACCTGCACCTCGTCACCGACCAGATCGGCGCCTCGGTGCTGTGCCCGTTCTTCGTGCCGACCGGGATCACCGAAAGCCAGCGCAACCGCCCCGACGACCTGCCGGCCGAGGCGCCGACGCGCAGCCAGCTCATCGGCAAGGCGATGACCGACCGCGCGGTCGGTCGAGGCAAGGTCAGCGCGGCCGACGTCGCGCAGTTCGTCTTCGATGCGATCGAGGCGCGCCGCTTCTACATCTACAGCCACCCGAAGTCGCTCGCCAGCGTGCAGACGCGGCTCGAGGATGTCGTGCAGGGGCGCAACCCGACCGATCCGTTCGCAGCGAAGCCCGACATCGCGGCCGAGCTGCGCGCCGCGCTCCGCTCGGCCACGTAGGGCGTTTCGCCGCTTCGCCGCTGCGTCGTTCGAACGTCGGCATGCGCCGTGCAGCCGTGCCGCGCCGGCTTCTCAGCAGCCGATCTTCAGAGCCTGCACGGGCCGACCGGTGTCGGCGTCGACGACCACCAGGTTGACCTCGCGCGGATGGCCCGCGTCGTGGGCGGGCGGTAGCTCGAAGGCGAGCGTTCGCGGCGCGTCGGCATCGTTCGACCAGACGGCGACCGGCCGGTAGTCGCGCACGACGTAGTCGTGGTGCAGGGTCGCTCCCTCGTTCTCGCCTGCCTTGACTGAGGTGACGTGGCCCTGCTCGGTGACCGCCCAGTACGCCGCGAGGCGCTTCGGCGCCTTTGCATTCGCGACCACGGTCGCGGTCACGCGCTCGCCGTCGCGGGCCAGGGCGAGGGCGACTGGCGCCGGTGCACGGGGTGCATCGAGCGCCGCGAGCGATGGCCAGCCCTTGCTGTCCTTGCCGTCGACGACGACTTGAGGCGTGTAGCTGAATCGGGCGCCATTGCTTGCCTGCTGGGTCGACTGCCGGTCGGTGAATGCCGCGCTGGAAAAGCGGTCCTTCCAGCCAAGCCGGTCCCAGTAGTCGACGTGGAATGCAAGCGCAACCACCGACGGGTCGGACTTCAGCGTCGACAGCCATCGGTCGGCGGGCGGGCACGAGCTGCAGCCTTCCGAGGTGTAGAGCTCGACCACCGGGGTCGCACGGGATGCGCTCTTCGCCATGCAGGCATCGCCGGCGCGAGCGCCTTCCTGCGCGAACGCGGCGAGGCCGGCGATGGCGACGGCGAGGGCAGGGTGGCGTCGCGTCAGGGCGCGAAAGATATCGGGTGAATTCATGGCGGCGTTCCTCGAGGAGGCAAAGCGCTTGGTCGGCATCCGGGAGCGCACCTTACCGCAGCGGCACGCTCGCTGTTTGCCGATGCCGCTGCGGCGTTGACGGCAGTCCATCCGCTCACCGTCTCGATCGCGCAAAAAAGTTCGACGCTCCGCATCCGCGGCGCCATCGGACGCGTAGACGGGGAGCAGACGTTCGGCCGCAAAGCATGCGTCACGAGGGAGAACGGGTCGCCCGTTCCCGACAGTCATTCATCGAGGAGCAGAACCACCATGATCTTCCATCGCACTCATCGTTCCCGTGCATTGCCCGTCCTTGCCGCCATCGCGGCCCTGTACGGCGTGTCCGGCCTGCCGGCACAGGCATCGAGCCACCGTGAAGCGCCCAGCATCGCCATGAACCCGTCGGTCGACGCGACCGACCTGTACATGTTCCGAAGCTATGAAGGCGTCGCTGCCGACGGCACGGGCGGCCGATCGGGTTTCGTGACCATCCTGGCCAACTACATCCCGTTCCAGGACCCGCAAGGCGGCCCGAATTTCTACCAGTTCAATCCGAACGCGCTGTACGAGATCCACATCGACAATTCAGGCGCAGGCTCGGAGGCGCTGACCTTCCGGTTCCGCTTCAAGGGCACGTCGAGCGGGACGGCCCTGACGGTGGGCGGCAAGTCGGTCAAGATTCCGCTGATCGACAGCGGCCCCGCCGCCTCGCCCGGCGCAGCGCCGGCGTTGAACGTGAATGAAACGTACTCCCTGAACATCGTCCGCGGCGACCGCCGTCTGGGAACGGTGGGTGTGATCACCAATTCCACGGGCGCGACCTTCACCAAGCCTGTCGACAACATCGGCGACAAGACCTTCGGTGGTCCGACGGGCTACGCGGCGTATGCCAATCAGTACATCTACAACATCACGATTCCCGGCTGCTCGACGCAGGGTCGCGTCTTCGTCGGCCAGCGCAAGGAGTCGTTCTACATCGCCGTCGGCAGGATCTTCGACCTGTTCAACATGAATCCGCTGGGGCCTGAGGTCGGCGGCAATAACAACGATCTGGAAGCCAAGAACGTCAGCACGCTGGCGCTCGAGTTGCCGATTTCCTGCGTGACGGCCGGCACCGATCCGGTGATCGGCGCCTGGACGACAGCAAGCCTTCGCCAGGGTCGCCTGCTCAGCAACGCGCCTGCCACGGGGCTGAACAACGTCAGCAAGGAAGGCGGCGCCTGGACGCAAGTGTCCCGGCTCGGCAATCCGCTGGTGAACGAAGTGGTGATCGGCCTCGACGACAAGGACAAGTTCAACTCGTCCAAGCCCAAGAACGACGCCGCCAACTTCGCCGACTACGTCACCAACCCGACGCTGCCGGCGCTGATCCAGACCCTGTTCCCCGCCGCGGTCGCGCCGACCAACTTCCCGCGCACCGATTTGCTGACCGTCTTCCTGAAAGGCATCAAGGGCTTGAACCAGCCTGCGACCGTTGCCGTGCCGGCCGAGATGATGCGGCTCAACACGTCCATCGCGGCCAAGCCGATCGGCGCCCAGAATGCGCTCGGCGTGGCAGCGGGCGACAACGCCGGCTATCCGAACGGCAGGCGTCCGGGCGACGACGTTGTCGACCTCTCGATCCGGGTCGCGATGGGTGCGCTCTGTGTCCTGACCGGTGCGACGGATACGCTGCAGGTCGGTTGCAAACCGTCGGACGCGCCCGCTGGCGGCCTGGCCTTCACGGACGGCGTTCGCAAGACATCCGTCAACTACGGTGCGACGTTCCCCTACCTGACGACGCCGCTCCCTGGTAACTTCAACCCGGTCCCAGCTGCCGGCACGACCTTCCCCTGAACGCAGCAAGGAGCACTGAATGAACGCAAACGTGAAATTGGCCGTCTCGGGAGGCTGCGCCGTGGCGGTGACAGCGCTTGTCTCCGCCTGCGGCGGCGGCGGCGACTTCAACAACACGCCGACGCCACCGCCGCCGGCGGTGACGAGCCAGGTCCCGGCGAGCGCAAGCACGTCTCTCAACGGCTTCATCGACTACTTGAAGCTGCTGGTGGTCGCTTCGGCCGACCCCCTCGAGCCGGTCGACACCAGCACGGTGACGCCAATGACCGACGAGACGAGCGAACCGCAACCGATCGATTGAGAAAAGTGGGGAGGCGCATCTCGCGTGCGCTTCCCCCCAGGCTTTCCATGCGAATGAATGCGTGGGCCGGGGCAGCCGCCGCCGGCCTTTTTTTTCTGCTCGTCGCGGCGCCGGTCCTGGCCGATCCGATCGAACCAAAGAGCGACGACGAGATCGTCGAGGTCCTGCCCGCGGCGTCGGCGACGCGTGACGAAGACAGGCGCCTGCGTCGCCAGCTCGCGGACCGGCCGAACGATGCGGCACTTGCCGTCCTGGTCGCCAAGCGTGACATCGCGCGTGCGCGTGAGGCGGGCGACCCGCGTTTCGC
Organism: Caldimonas sp.; assembly: GCA_036722755.1. Classification (GTDB taxonomy): domain Bacteria; phylum Pseudomonadota; class Gammaproteobacteria; order Burkholderiales; family Burkholderiaceae_C; genus Schlegelella_A. The sequence goes on from DAIMIM010000077.1 coordinate 7,750, forward strand.
CGGCCTGGCCCTGGCCGCATTGCAGCGCTGGCCAGACGCCGCGACAGCGCCGGCCGACGTGCTGCTCATGCGCGCGACCCTGCAGCAGTATCTGCACGAGTTCGACGCTTCCGTCGCGAGCCTGCGGCAGCTGTTGCAGCGCCCTGGTGGCGATCGCATGGCGCAAGCCTGGCTGACCCTGGCCACGGTGCTGCGCGTGCAGGGCCGCTACGCGGATTCCGACGAGGCATGCCGGCACGTGGCTCGTGCCGGTGCCGATCTGCGTTCGAGCGCTTGCCTGGCGGAAAACGCCGCCCTGCGCGGCGACGTCGTTCCGGCGCGCAAGACCTTCGAAACCCTGCTGGCCGATCCGCGCGTGCCGGCCGCGACGCAGGGCTGGCTGATGACCTCGCTGGCCGAGCTCGAGCAACGCGACGGGCGTGCCGCAAAGGCCGACGCCGCGTATCGCGCCGTGCTGCGGCTCGGCCCCGATTCCTATGCGTCCCTCGGCTACGCCGATTTCCTGATCGATCAGGGCCGGCCCGCCGACGCCCTCAAGGTGCTGAAGAACGAGACGCGAACCGATGCCGTCCTGCTGCGCCTGGCGATCGCCGGAGCGCGCGCGAAATCCCCGGGGGCCGAACGCGATGCCACCGAGATGCGCGACCGGATCGCGCTCGCCAACCAGCGGCCCGACGCGGCGAAGTTCCACGGCCGGGAGCAGGCGATGTTCGCGCTCTTCGTCGAGCACGCGCCGGCGCGTGCGCTCGAGCTCGCCCGCGGCGACGTCGCGCAGCAGCGAGAAGCGCTCGACGTGCTCGTGTTTGCCGAGGCAGCGCGCGCCAATGGCGATGCCAAGGCGATCGAAGAAGCGCGTCAGCTGAAGGCATCGATGGGTCTGCACGATCGGCGCATCGATGCCTTGCTCTGAGGCCATCGCGATGCTGGCGCGCGGGCTTCGCAGCGCACTTGTCGGCATCGGCCTGTGTGCCGTGGCGGCTGCGGCCGTCGCTCACAAGTCGAGCGACTCCTACTTGCAGATCGAGGCTGCGCCGAACCATCTCGACGTGCGCTGGGACATCGCCTTGCGCGACCTCGACATCGCGCTCGACCTCGACACCAACGACGACGGCAAGCTCACCTGGGGCGAAGTCGAGGCGGCGTGGCCGCGCATCGAGTCGTACGCGATGCCGCACCTGTCGATCGCTGGATGCGAACTGCACAGCACGGCACGCAGCCTCGAGCGAAGGAACGACGGCGCTTACGCGGTGCTGCACCTCGCCTCCGACTGCACGCTGCCGGCGCAACCCGACATCGCCTACTCGCTGTTCGCGGACGTCGATCCGACGCACCGCGGCATCGCCAAGATCCAGCGACCAGGTCAACCGCTTGCGCTGCTCGTGCTCGACCCGACGCGCGGCGCTCCCGGGGCCGGATCGTCGGCAAGCGGTGCGTCGTCCGGCCGGGCGTCGCATGTGATCGCCGCGCCTTCGCGTTGGCAATTTCTCGGCGAGGGCATTCGCCACATCCTCGGCGGCTATGACCATGTCCTGTTCCTGCTGTGCCTGCTCCTGCCTGCAGTCATGCGCAGGGGGCCGAACGGCTGGGAGCCGGTGCAGCGGATATCGCAGGCGATCCTTCCCATCGTGGGCATCGTCTCCGCCTTCACGGTGGCGCACTCCATCACGCTGGCGCTGGCGGCGCTCAAGATCGTCTCGCTGCCGTCTTCGGTCATCGAGCCTGGAATCGCGGTGACGATCATGCTGGCGGCGCTGGACAATATCTGGCCGATCTTTCCGGTGCGCCGGATCGTCGTCACGTTTTTCTTCGGGCTGATTCACGGCTTCGGATTCGCGAGCGTCCTGTCGGAGCTCAACCTGCCGACTGCCGACTTCGCGTGGGCGCTGCTGCAGTTCAACGTCGGCCTGGAAATGGGCCAGCTGATCGTCGTCGCGGTGGCGGCGACCCTGCTCTTCAGCCTGCGCCACTGGTCGTCGTACCGGACGGTCGTCATCCGGGGTGGCTCGACGGTGGCGCTCGCCATCGCGGCACTCTGGTTCATCGAGCGAACCGCCAACGTCAAGATGCTGCCGTTCTGAGCCCCGGGCTCGGCGCGGCTGCCGCCGGGCTCCTCTACAATCGGGCGATGAATCACGACAAGAGCGAGAAAGGCATGACGGTGATGACACCGCGAACTCCCCGCGCTCGTCGCAGGGTGTAGGCGCCGCGCGTCCCGACATCGCATTCTTCTCTGCTCTCGTCCATTCACAGCGCGGCCTCGACCGCGCTTTTTCGTTTCTGGAGACTTCGATGGTTTCGATACAGCTTCCCGACGGCTCGAAGAAGGAGTTCCCGGGCCCGGTGACGGTTGCCGATGTCGCCGCGTCGATCGGCCCGGGCTTGGCCAAGGCGGCGATCGCAGGGCGCGTCGGTTCGGGTGACCGCACGCATGTCGTCGATACGAGTCACCGGATCGACCACGACGAGACGCTTGCCATCGTCACCGAGAAGGACGCGACGGGCCTCGACGTCATTCGTCACTCCACGGCCCATCTTCTGGCGTACGCGGTCAAGGAGCTGTTTCCTGACGCGCAGGTGACGATCGGTCCGGTGATCGAGAACGGCTTTTTCTACGACTTCTCGTACAAGCGGCCGTTCACGCCGGAGGATCTCGTCGCCATCGAGGCGAAGATGACGGAGCTCGCGAAGAAGGACGAAAAGATCACGCGCAGGGTTCTGCCGCGCGATGCGGCCGTCGACTATTTCAAGGGTCTCGGCGAGGCGTACAAGGCAGAGATCATCGCCAGCATCCCGGCCGGCGAGGAGGTGTCGCTCTATCGCGAAGGTGCGTTCGAAGACCTCTGCCGCGGTCCGCACGTGCCGAGCACGGGCAAGCTGAAGCACTTCAAGCTGATGAAGCTGGCCGGCGCCTACTGGCGCGGCGACCACCGCAACGAGATGCTGCAGCGCATCTACGGCACGGCCTGGGCGACCAAGGACGAACTGCAGCAATACCTGCAGCGGATCGAGGAAGCGGAGAAGCGTGATCACCGCAAGCTCGGACGCGAGCTCGATCTCTTCCACGTCCAGGAGGAGGGGCCCGGACTCGTCTTCTGGCATCCGAAGGGTTGGGCGATCTGGCAGGCGGTCGAGCAGTACATGCGCGGCGTCTATCACCGGTCGGGCTACCAGGAGGTTCGCGCTCCGCAGGTGCTCGACGTCACGCTCTGGCAGAAGTCGGGCCACTGGGACAACTATCAGGAGAACATGTTCTTCACCG
>DAIMIM010000078.1:0-10898 GCA_036722755.1 Caldimonas sp.
AGCTGACCGGCGGCAACGGCATGGTCGAGATGGGCACCTTCGTCGCCATCCTGCTTGGCCAGGTGGCGGGTGGCCTCCTGATCGCCATTCCGCAGGTCGGCGCGTCGTACGTCGCCGCTGCGTGCATGGCGCTGGCCGTGCTCGGCCGGCTGACGGCGCAGGCCGTTCCGGCATCGCCCTCGACCGACCCGGGCCTGTCGATCAACTGGAATCCGGTCAGCGAGACCTGGCGCAACCTGAAGCTGGCGCACGGCAACCTCGTCGTCTTCCGGTCGCTGCTCGGCATCTCCTGGATGTGGTTCTTCGGCGCCGTCTTCCTCGCCGAATTTCCATCCTTCGCCAAGGAGGTGCTGCATGGCGACGAGCACGTCGCTTCGCTGCTGCTCGTGGTGTTTTCCGTCGGCATCGGCGTCGGCTCGCTGCTCTGCGAGATGCTGTCGCGCCGCCATGTCGAGATCGGCCTGGTGCCGCTCGGCGCGATCGGCATGAGCGTGTTCGCCATCGATCTTTATTTCGCATCGCGCGGCCTCGGGCCCGGGCCCTTGGGCTTCGACTACACGCTCTCGGCATTCGTGACGCGGCCCGCCCATTGGCGGGTGATGGCCGACCTGGCGCTGCTGTCGCTCTTCGCCGGTCTCTACAGCGTGCCGATGTACGCGCTCATCCAGTTGCGCTCGCAGCCCAGCCACCGGGCCCGGATCATCGCCGCCAACAACATCCTCAACGCGCTCTTCATGATCGCCAGCGCCGTCATCGTCGCCCTCCTTCTCAAGGCCGGCATGACCGTGCCGCAGGTGTTCCTGGCCGTCGGCCTGCTCAATGCCGTGGTCGCGTTCTACATCTTCATGCTGGTGCCCGAATACCTGCTGCGCTTCGTCGCCTTCGTCGTCGCGCGGCTGGTCTACCGCTTCAAGGTCAGCGGCGACGAGAACATTCCCGCCGAAGGCGCGGCGATCCTCGTCTGCAACCACGTGAGCTTCATCGACCCGGTGCTGCTGATGGCGGCGAGCCCCCGGCCGATCCACTTCATCATGGACCACGAGATCTTCAGGCTGCCGGTGCTCGGCACCTTCTTCCGGCTGGCCAAGGCGATCCCGATTGCGCCGCAGAAGATCGATCCCCTTGTCTACGAGCAGGCGTTCGCGCGGGGCCGCCAGGTGCTCGACGACGGCGACCTGCTCTGCATCTTTCCCGAGGGCGCGCTGACCGGAAACGGCGAGATGGGCGAGTTCAAGGGCGGCGTGATGAAGCTGCTCGAGTCGAACCCGGTGCCGGTCGTTCCGCTGGCGCTGCAGAACCTCTGGGGCTCGTTCTTCTCACGCGCCGGCGGCAGGGCGATGCGCCGACCGTTCAGGCGCGGCCTGTTCAACCGTGTCGGCCTCGTCGCCGGCCAGCCGGTCGCCCCTGCAGACGTGAGCCCGAACGGCCTGCGCGATCGGATCGGCGCGCTGCTCGCGGTCCGCGCCTGAGACCAAAACCGCATTCGAATGTATTGAACTCGCCCGTGCGCCGCGTGGCTGCCGAGGACGTCGGGCGACCGGCGTCGCTCAGGCGGTGCGAAATTTCGGCGACGGGCTGTCGCCGACGACAGCGCCGGCGATGCCGAGCCGCTCGTATTCCGAGATGACCTGCGCGCCGAGCAGCAACAGGGTCGCGGCGATCTCCAGGCTGAGCAGCACGACGATCGCCGTCGTCAGCGAGCCGTAGACGACGTTGACCTGTGACAGCGTCGCGAAGTACCAGACCAGCACGTGCCGGGTGATTTCCCAGAGCAGCGCCGCCGTCACGCCGCCGATCAGCGCATGGCGCAGATCGAGCCGGCCCGCGGGCATGACCAGGTAGACCGAGGTGAGCACGAAGATCTCGCCGGCGAAGCCGAGCAGATAGAGCAGCACGCCCGACAGACCGTGCAGCGACCATTCGCGGCCGAACAGATCGACGCTCTCGCGGCCCACCGCCTGCAGGCTGCCGGCGACGAGCGTCACGAGCAAGAGACCGATGCCGAGCGACAGGATGTAGCAGTACGGAATCAGCGCCGAGAAAATGAAGCGGCGCTTCTTCGCGACGACGCGGTGCAGGAAGATCACCGACATCGCGTTCTCGAGCACCGTGAAGGCCAGCGAGCTGAAGAAGATCATGGTGCCGAACACGACCCAGCCGACATCGTTGCGGTTGTCGAGAAAGTTGGCGAGCTCGTGGACGATCGCGGCCGACTGGCCGGGCACCAGCCATTCGAGATAACGGCCGATCGTGCCGAGGAGCTCTTTCTGGTCGATCACGTGCGAGAGCGCGATGACCGCCAGGATCAGCAGCGGCACGATCGAGAGCAGCGCGTAGTAGGCCACCGCGCCGGCCAGAAGCAGACCCTGGTTGGCCCGGAATCCCTTGAGCACGCACCAGGCGAAGCGACCCGGATGGCGCAGCACTTGCTGCGCCGCCTTGGCGACCAGCCGTTCCCTCAGGAATCGTTGCAGAGCATTCGCTTGTTTCAATGATCCGGCGTCGAGATCTCGCGCAACGCCTCATCGGTGTGCGCCGATTGTCGCGTGGCGAGGTCGCCGAGCGCGACGATGCCGACGATTTCGTCGTTGGCGTCGAGCACGGCGAGGCGCCGCACCTTGGCCTCGCCCATCTCCGCCAGGACGCTGGCGACCGTGTCGGTGTCGCGACACCAGAGCACCTTGTCGGTCATCACGTCGGAGACGAGCGACTCCTGCGGGATCATGCCTTCGGCGACGCCGCGGACCGTGATGTCGCGGTCGGTGACCATGCCGGCCAGCGCCTTGCCGTCGACGACCGGCAAGGCGCCGACGTCCATCTCGCGCATGCGCCGGGCGGCGGCCTGCAGGGTCTCGTCGCGCTGCGCGACGGCGACGCTGCGGGTCATGATGTCGGCGATGCGTGTCATGGCGTTCTCAGTGTGATGATTCAATGTGAAAAGAGCGCGATCAGGATGACGATGGGGATCGGCACGCCGAGCAGGAGAAGAAGAATGGAGCGCATGTCGGGATCCTCCGGGTGAACGACGACGAGTATCAAGATCGGCGCCGGTGGTGAGCGGGTGGGAGTGCGCGGAGGTCCGGGTCAGACCCGGTCGTCGCGCTGGCGCCCGCCGACGAGCGCGGCGACGCTGGCGAAGAAGGCGCCGGCGAGAAGGGCGACGAACGTCCAGAGCGCGGCGGTCGCGGCGGCACGGCGGGCATCGTCGGCCGCGGTCATGGCGGCGATCTGCGCATTCACCATCGTCGTGCTGGCCTGCTTGAAGGTGTCGGCGACGCGGGCTTCGGCATCGGCCGGAGGCAGGCCGGTGCGCCGGGCGACGACCTGGCCGAGATAGCGCACGTCGGCCGGACCCATCGAGCCGCTGCGCATGTCGTTGACGAAGATGCGCATCGCTTCGGCGCGCAGCGCCGCATCGTTGGCGTCGGCGGGCGGCGGCATGTCGGAGCGATACAGCATGTCGACGTAGTACGCATTCGACGCGCCGTCGGCGACGCTGGCCTCCGAACGATCGGACGCGGCCGACTTGCCTGTCATCGCCCCGGCCGCCGCGGGCGCCATCTGCGCCACGCCCTTCGCGACCTCCGCACCGGCCTGCGTCGCCTTCGACAGCAGGCCACCGAACGCCGAGCCCAGGAAGGCAGCGGTGACGACGCTTGCCACGGCCCAGGCCAACAGGCCGTGCGCCGTGTCGCGGAACCAGACTTCGTCGCTGGCGATGTTGACCCAGCGCACCCGCAGCCTTCCGGCGAGATAGCCGCCGAAGGCCGAGGCCGCGATCTGCGTGAAGGCGAGCCAGGCGACCGCCGCGCCGCCGAGCGCCACGGCGGTGTCGCGCGTCGCTGTCCAGGGCGAGACCGCCGAGAACCCCAGGCCGACGCCGAGCACGAGCAGGATCAACGACAGCGCCGCGGCGGCGGCGGCGCCGGCGAAGATGGCGCCCCAAGACACGCCCGACATCGGCTCGTCGTCGAAGCTGTCGATCTCCGCGGTGGTCAATCCGCTGGCGGTGATGGTCGTCGACATGGATGTCTCCCCTCGGTTCGTTGTTGGCGGTCGTCGTCGCCACCATCCTCCGGCGACTCGCAGCGAGACTAGGGCGACCGACCTCAAGCGCGAGTGGGCCGAATGCGTGGCGCGCTGTCGGCGCGCGGCACGCGCCGAGGTAAGTCGAATCCGACGCCGCGGCGCCGCCGGCGTGTCAGATGCCGCGTTGCCGGTCGGCGCGAAAGCGCGCGGCGAAGGCGTCGAAGTGGCCGACGTCGAGCGACTCGCGGACCTGCCGCATCAGGTTGACGTAGAAATGCAGGTTGTGCAGGCTCGACAGCATCGGCGCGAGCATCTCGCCGCAGCGGTCGAGATGGTGCAGATAGGCGCGCGAGAAGCGCGCACAGGTGGGACACGCACAGGTCGGATCGAGCGGCGCGTCGTCCTGCTTGTAGCGGGCATTGCGGATGCGCAGATCGCCGAAGCGCGTGAACAGATGGCCATTGCGCGCGTTCCTGGTCGGCATCACGCAATCGAACATGTCGACGCCGGCGGCGACGCCGTCGAGCAGGTCTTCCGGCGTGCCGACGCCCATCAGGTAGCGCGGCTTCGCTTCGGGCAGGCGGTGCGGCGTGTGCGCGACGATGCGCTGCATCTCGGCCTTCGGCTCGCCGACGCTGACGCCGCCGATCGCGTAGCCCGGCAGGTCGAGCTCGGCCAGCGCATCGAGCGACTCCTCGCGCAGGCTCTCGAACATGCCGCCCTGGACGATGCCGAACAGCGCGTTTGGATTGGCCAGGCGACGGAACTCGTCGCGCGAGCGGCGGGCCCAGCGCAGGCTCATCTGCATCGAGCGCTGCACGTCGCCAATGCCGGCGACGCGGCCTTGCACCTGGTAGGCGGTGCATTCGTCGAACTGCATCGCGATGTCGCTGTCGAGCACCTGCTGGATCTGCATGCTCACCTCGGGCGTGAGGAGCAGCTTGTCGCCGTTGACCGGCGAGGCGAACGCGACGCCTTCTTCGCTGACCTTGGCGTTGGCGCCGAGCGACCAGACCTGGAAGCCACCGCTGTCGGTGAGGATGGGCCGGGTCCACGCTTCGAAGCCGTGCAGGCCGCCGAAGTGGCGCAGCACGTCGAGACCCGGCCGCATCCAGAGGTGGAAGGTGTTGCCGAGGATGATCTCGGCGCCCATCGCCTCGAGCGACGACGGCATCACGCCCTTCACCGTGCCGTAGGTGCCGACCGGCATGAAGACCGGCGTCTCGACGCTGCCGCGGCGCAGCGTCAGCCGACCGCGCCGGGCATGCCCAGCGGTGGCGAGGACGGAAAAGGCAAGCATGCGCGATTGTCGCGACTCGGCGCTCGCTGCCGCGCGGTTCAGCGGACGTCCGGAACCAGCCCCCGCTCGCGCGACAGCAGCATCGCGTCGCCGTAGCTGAAGAAGCGGTAGCGCTCGGCGATGGCATGCCGGTACAGCGCCATCGCGTGCGCGTGGCCGGCGAAGGCGGACACGAGCATGAGCAAGGTGCTCTTGGGCAAGTGGAAGTTGGTCAGCAGCAGGTCGACGACGCGAAAGCGAAAGCCCGGCGTGATGAAGAGATCGGTGTCGCCGGATCGCGGCTGCAGCAGCGCGGCGTCTGGGCGCGACATGCGCTCGCTCGCCGTCTCGTCGGTCGTGGCGTCGGTCGTGGCGTCGCCGCGCGCACCATCGCCTCCTTCGAGCGCCGCCGCTTCGAGCGCGCGCAGGCTGGTCGTGCCGACAGCGACGATGCGGCCGCCCCGCGCCCGCGCCCGCGCGATCGCCGCGACCGCCTCGGCGCCCACCTCGAAGCGCTCATGGTGCATCACATGCTTGGCGATGTCGGCGCTGCGCATCGGCATGAACGTGCCGGCGCCGACGTGCAGCGTGATGGCGCAACGCTCGATGCCGCTTGCTTCCAGCGCCGCCAGCAGCGGCAGGTCGAAATGCAGCGACGCCGTCGGCGCCGCGACGGCGCCTGGTCGCTCGGCGAACACGGTCTGGTAGCGGCGCTCGTCGTCGGCGCTGTCGTCCCTGGCGATGTACGGCGGCAGCGGCACGTGGCCGTGGCGCGCCAGCAGCGCGAACGGCTCGCCTGGAAACGCCAGCTCGAACAGCGATCCGTCCGCGCCGACGCGGCGCCGCACCTCGACGTCGAAGGCATCGGCGAAGCGAATCGTGCTGCCCGGCTTCGGCGACTTGCTGGCGCGCACGTGCGCCTGTACGAGCAGCCCGGATCCGACCCGTTCGACGAGTGCCTCGACCGCGCCGCCGCTCGCCTTCACGCCGAACAGGCGCGCCTTGACGACCTTCGTGTCGTTGACGACGAGCAGGTCGCCGGCGCGAAGGAGCTCGGGCAGATCGCGAAAGCGCCGGTCGACCGCCGCGCCGCCGCGCCCGTCGAGCAGGCGCGAGCCGCTGCGCTCCGTCGCCGGATGCTGCGCGATCAGCTCTGGCGGCAGCTCGAAATCGAAATCGGCGAGCGTGTACGCCGGGAGCGAAGGGGAAGGTTCGGCAGGCGACGTCATCGGGTCGGGCCGAACGCGCTGGCCGGCGGGCAAAATTCTCCCATGACCTCTTCTCCCCCCGCGAGCGAAGCAGCCCTGCCCAAGGGCGCCGCATCGGCGGCCGGGAAGGCGCTCGACAAACTCGGCCTGGTGCGCGACATCGACCTCGCGCTGCACTTGCCGATGCGCTACGAGGACGAGACGCAGCTCGTCGCCATCGCCGAGCTGCGCGACGGCATCGTCGGCCAGGTCGAAGGGACGGTCACGGACGCGAAGATCCAGTTCCGGCCGCGCCGCCAGCTGGTCGTGACGATGCAGGACGGCGGCGCCGACCTCGTACTGCGCTTTCTCCACTTCTACCCGTCGCAGCAGAAGACCTACGCGGCGGGCCGGCGCCTGCGGGTGCGCGGCGAAGCACGTGGCGGCTTCTTCGGGCTCGAGATGGTGCACCCGGTCGTCAAGGTGGTGACGGCGGACACACCGCTGCCGACATCGCTGACACCGGTCTACCCGAGCACCGTGCAGCTGTCGCAGACGGTGCTGCGCCAGGCGGTGGCGCGCGGCCTGGCGCAGGCCGACCTCGACGAGATCGTTCCAGCCGCACTCGTGCCGGCGAGGCTGCCGACCTTGCGCGACGCTCTCGCCCGTCTGCACCATCCGGCTCCCGGTCTCGACGCGGCCGCGCTCGAGGACCGCTCGCATCCGGCCTGGCAGCGGCTCAAGTTCGACGAGCTGCTGGCGCAGCAGCTGTCGCAGCTGCAGGCCAAGCGCGAGCGCGAGCGGCAGCGCGCGCCGGCCTTTCCGTCCGGTCGCGACGCGCTGCATGACGCGTTGCTCGCGCACCTGCCGTTTCGCCTCACCGGGGCACAGCGGCGCGTCGTCGACGAGATCGCGCGCGACTTGGCGCGTCCGGTGCCGATGCACCGCCTGCTGCAGGGCGACGTCGGCTCGGGCAAGACGGTGGTCGCGGCGCTGGCGGCGGCTGTCGTGATCGACGCCGGCTGGCAGTGCGCGCTGATGGCGCCGACGGAAATCCTCGCCGAGCAGCACCTGAAAAAGCTGGTCGGCTGGCTGGCGCCGCTCGGCGTGACAGTGGCATGGCTGACCGGCAGCCGCAAGGGCAAGGCCCGCACCTCCATGCTGGCGCAGGTCGCGTCGGGCGAGGCGGCGCTCGTCGTCGGCACCCATGCCGTCATCGAAGACCAGGTCCGCTTCGCCCGGCTCGGCCTGGCGATCATCGACGAGCAGCACCGCTTCGGCGTCGCCCAGCGGCTGGCGCTGCGCGCCAAGCTCGGCGAGAGCAATGCCGCGGGCGACCCGCTCGAGCCGCACATGCTCATGATGAGCGCGACGCCGATCCCGCGGACGCTGGCGATGACGCTGTTCGCCGATCTCGACGTCAGCACGATCGACACCCTGCCGCCCGGCCGCACGCCGATCGAGACGCGCCTGTTCGCCGACAGCAAGCGGGACGCGGTCATCGCCCGCATCCGCGACGAGGTCGCGGGCGGCCGCCAGGTCTACTGGGTGTGCCCGCTGGTCGAGGCGTCGGCCGTGCTCGACCTGCAGAACGCGACCGAGACCCACGCGCAGCTTTGCACCGCCCTGCCCGGGCACATGATCGGCCTGCTGCACGGGCGCATGCCGGCTGCCGAGAAGACGGCGGCAATGTCGCTCTTCGCCAGCGGCCACGTCGCGGTGCTGGTTGCGACGACGGTGATCGAGGTCGGCGTCGACGTGCCCAACGCCTCGCTGATGGTCGTCGAGCATGCCGAACGCTTCGGCCTGTCGCAGCTGCACCAGCTGCGTGGCCGGGTCGGTCGCGGCAAGGCGGCGAGCGTGTGCGTGCTGCTCTACACCGGGCCGCTGTCCGATGCCGCCAAGGCGCGCCTCAAGGCGATGCGCGAAACCGGCGACGGCTTCGAGATCTCGCGCCGCGATCTCGAGATCCGCGGTCCCGGCGAGCTGCTCGGCGCGCGCCAGTCCGGCGCCGCGCTGCTACGCTTCGCCGATCCGCTCGAGGACGAGGCCTTGCTGCTCGAGGCCCGCGCCGTCGCCGAACGCCTGCTCGATACGCAGCCGGAGATCGCCGAGCGCCACGTCGAGCGATGGCTCGGCGGGCGAACGCACTACCTGAACGCCTGATGGCGGCAGCCGGCTGCGCGTCGCCGTGCGATACCGGGCGGCTCGGCTGGCACATCGGTTTACCATCCTTCAGGCGGCGCATCGGCACCAGACCGGCCGCCGCATCACCACTCGAGGCAAGGGAGCCACCATGTCGCTGATCGATCGCGTGCAAGCCATTCTGCTCAGACCCAAACTGACCTGGCCGGTGATCGCCGCCGAGAGCGCCGACACGGCGTCGCTCTACACCAACTACATCGCCATCCTCGCGGCGATCCCGGTCGTCGCCCGCTTCATCGGCCTGAGCGTGTTCGGCTACGGCGGCTTCGGCATCAGCTACCGGGTGCCGATCGTGACCGGCGTGCTGCAGATGGTGCTGAGCTATGTCCTGTCGCTGATCGTCGTGTACGTGATGGCGCTGATCGTCGATGCACTCGCACCGAGCTTCGGAGGCACGAAGAGCCCGATCCAGGCGCTCAAGCTGGTCGCCTACGGCTGCACCGCCGCATTCGTCGGCGGCATCCTCAACATCATCCCGTCGCTCGGCATCCTCGGCGTGCTCGCGGCCATCTATTCGATCTACCTGATCTACACCGGCATCTCGCCGCTGATGCGCTGCCCGCCCGAGAAATCCGGGGCCTACACGGCCGTCGTCATCGTCTGCGGCATCGTCGTCGGCGTGATTCTCGGCGCCGTGCTGATGGCCTTCATGCCGGCGCGAACGGGCTACGGGGCCGCCATGATGGGCGCCGCCGGCCCGGGCGGCGACATGACGATCAGGACGCCCGACGGTGCGACCGTGACGATCAACGGCGACAGCATGGCCGCCGTGGCCAAGCGCATGGCAGCCGCCGGCCAGCGCGCCCAGGTGGCGCAGAACTCGGGCGATCCGGCAGCCGCGGGCAAGGCCGTCGGCGACATGGTGGCGGCCATGACCGGCAGCAACGCCAAGCCGATCGCCGTCGCCGACCTCAAGGCGATGCTTCCTGAATCGATCGAGGGCATGACGCAGAAATCGATGGAAGCGAGCGGCAACGAAGCCATGGGGATCGCCGTGTCGACCGCGAAGGCCTCCTATGCGGACGGCGACCGGAGCATCCACCTGTCGATCACCGACACCGGCGGCCTCGCCGGCATGGCCGCCATTGCCGGCTGGGCCAACATGACCGTCGACAAGGACAGCGACGGCAAGATCGAGAAGGTCTACAAGGATGGCGCCCGGACCGTCCACGAGGAATACCGCAAGGACGGCAGCCGCAGCGAGATGACGGTGATCCTCGCCAACGGCGTCATCGTCGAGAGCGAGGGCTCCGCGGTCGACATGGGGACGGTGAAGAAGGTGCTCGCCGGCGTCGACCTCGGCAAGATCGAGGCGCTCAAGCGCGCCGCCAAGTAGACGCGGCCGCTATGCTCGCCGCCCGGATCTCCTCTTTCCAACCGCTCAACGGAACATGACCATGACCCATCCCATCCTGCGTCTCTGCCTGCTCGCGCTCGCCGCGCCGCTGCTCGCCACGGCGCAGACGGCCCCGACCCTCGACAAGATCAAGCAGAGCGGAACGATGACGCTCTCCTACCGCGAGTCGTCGATCCCCTTCTCCTTTCTCGACGACAAGGCGCAGCCCACCGGCTTCGCCTACGAGATCTGCGAAAAGATCGCCGACAAGGTCAAGGCCGCGACCGGCCGCGCCGACATGAAGAGGCAATACCAGGCGGTGACCTCGGCCAACCGCATCCCGCTGCTGCAGAACGGCACGACCGACATCGAGTGCGGCTCGACGACGAACAACTCCGAGCGCGGCAAGCAGGTCCAGTTCGCCATCAACTATTTCTACACCGGGACACGCTTCCTGGTGAAGGCCGGCACCAACGTCGGCAAGATCTCCGATCTCGCCGGCAAGACCGTGGTCTCGACCACCGGTACGACCAACTACCAGATCATCCGGCGCATCAATGAAGAACAGAAGCTCGGCATCGACCTGCTCGGCGCCAAGGACCACGCCGAGTCGGCCCTGATGGTCGAGAGCGGCCGGGCCGTCGCCTTCGGCATGGACGACATCCTGCTGTACGGCCTGAAGGCGAGCTCGCTGAACCCGGCCTCGCTCGCCGTCGTCGGCGAACCGATCCAGGTCGAGCCGTACGCGATCATGATCAGGAAGGACGACCCGGCCTTCAAGAAGCTCGTCGACGACACCATCGCCGCCATGATGAAGAGCGGCGAGTTCGAGGCGCTCTACAAGAAGTGGTTCCAGTCGCCG
>DAIMIM010000079.1:0-5203 GCA_036722755.1 Caldimonas sp.
TTCCTCGAACGGGAAGGCCTGCTCCTCGAGCAGCACGTTGTATTGCTCGAGCTCGACCTTGGAGAGCTTCTTCGGCCGCTCCGATGCCATCAGGGCCTTGCCGAAGTCGCGGTAGACCGTGGCGATGCGGTAGGTCGCGGCGGTCGTCACGTCGGCCACGCCGTAGTCGGCGGCGACCGAGTACGCCTTGAGCGTCTGCTCCATCTTTTCCTTCTTCAGCTTCAGCTGGCGGGCCAGCGGCTCGACCAGTTGCACCTGGCGGTACGACTCGGCGACCGGCTCGGCCATCGCCAGCGCGGCGCTCGCGCCCAGATAGCGCGTGCGCGGCGTGCGACCCGCGCCACCGTTCTGGTCGGCATTGAAGATATCGCGTTCGAGCGCCGCTTCGCGGCTCAGGTTGCCGTCTTCCTTGGCAATCCTGGCCAGGCGGGCACGGGCCTCGATGGCGGCCTCGAGCGGGGTCGGGTTCTGCGCGAGATAGCGCTCGTAGTCCTTCGCCGCGGCCGCGCGCGAGCCGGCCTTCTCGTGGTATTCGGCCGCCTGCCAGAGCGCGTCGCGGGAGATTTTCGGATCCTTGCTCGACGCGGCGAGTCGCTCGAATTCGCCTGCGGCGCCGGTCCAGTTGCCTTTTTCCAGATAGGCGACGGCGAGCTTCTTGCCGACCTCGCCCTGCAACGGGTGGTTCGGAAAGCTCTTGCGGAAATCCTCGAGCGTGCGGATCGCGCCGTCCCAGTCCTTCAGGGAGATCAGCGTCGCCGCCGCGTCGTACTGTGCGGCCGCGCGCACGGTCGGGCTCGCCCCGACCGAGCCGACGCGGGCGAAGCTCGCTGCCGCCTCGCGCGTCTTGCCGGCGGCGCGCGCCTGCTCGCCCTGCTTGTAGATGGCCGCAGCCTGGCGCTCGACGAGATCGGCGCGGCCCGCGTCCTTGTCGGGCGTGACCTTGATGGCTTCGCCGAACGCCTTCTCGGCAATCTCGAAGCTCTTGTTGTCGAACGCGGAATACGCCAGCACGGTCCAGGCGACGCGACGCTGCGGCGCGGCGGCCGGAGGCTTCAGGTCGAGCACGCGCTGCGCGACGCCGGCGGCTTCGGGATCCTTCAGCGCGTAGAGCTTTTCGGCGGCGTCGGAAAGCACCGGGCCGTCGCGCACGTCGGCGGGGAATTTCTGCGCGAAGCGCTGCGCGCTGGCGATGCTCACGCGCTGCAGGCCGGGCTGCTCGGCGGGCGCCGCCTTCTTCAGCAATTGCGCATAGCTGAGCAGGGCGCCGTAGCCGGCGTCGGCGCTCTTGTCGTTCTTCGCGTAGCTGTAGGCGGACTTCTCGTATTCGGCCGCCGATTCGGCGAAGCGTCCGTCTTCGAACAGCAGCTCGGCGAGCAGGAAGTTGCTCTGCGCCGCGCCTGCGTCGTTCGGGAACGAGGCCAGCAATTCACGGTACCAGCGCACCGCTTCCTGGTAGTCGGCGGTGTTCTTGCTCTTTTGCGCGATCGAATGGTAGTGGCGGGCGAGCTCCGACAGGCGCGTCTTCACGAGCGGTTGCGCCTTCTCCCAGTTGTCGGGGTTGACGCGGCGGAATTCGCTTTGCCGGCCGTAGTGGGCGACGAATTCCTTGCGTGCCTCGATGCCCTGGTTGACGAAACCGGTGCGCTCGTAGATCTCGATCACGCGTGCCTGCAAAACCGGCGCCTGCGCGCTCAGCGGGTTGAGGCGGGCATAGGCGGCGAAGGTGTCGGCGGCATCCTTGGGCCGTTCCTGCCTGACGTAGAGATCGCCGAGCTGCTCGTAGACGCGGAATTCGTAGCTCTTTCGCGCCGGCGTGTCCATGAAGGCCGGGATCGACGCGGCGCCTTGCAGGTTGGCCAGGCTGATGCTGGCGACCCGAAAGGTGTCCTCGACGAGCTCGCGATCGGCCCGGGAGAGGCCGGGGATCGTGTCGAGCGGGCCCTCGCCGGCACGTCCGGCGACCTTGAGGTCGAGCACCGCGAAGAACGAGCGCAGGCCCTCTTCGAGCCGACCCTGCTTGTAGACCGACCAGCCCATCATGTAGAGCGAGCGGTCCTGGTAGGGGCTGCTCTCGGCAGCCGAGAGCACCGATGCGTAGGCCTTTTCCGCGTCGGCGTAGTTCTTCAGCGTGAAGAGCAGCTCGCCGCGCCGGAACTGGACCTCGTTGGCGTAGCGCGTCTTCGGGTAGTCCTTCATCAGGCGATCGAGCGTCTTCAGCGCCGTCTCGAGATCGCCACCCTTCTCGAACGCGCCCGACATCTGGTAGAGCACCTGGTCGTTGTTCGGATCGGCCGGGAAGTTCTTCAGGTACTCCTGGTAGCGCGCCACCGCCGTTTTGTAGTCGGCCGCGTCATTCGTCGTGCTGTTCGCGCTCTTGTTGTCGGCGCTCTCCATCTCGAGGTCGCCGATGCGGCGCATCGCTTCGGAGCGCTGCGGCGCCTGCGGTGCGATGTCGAGGAATTTGCGATAGGCCTCGATCGCCTTGCCTTCGTTGACGGCGACGGTGGTTTCCTTCTGCACGTCGGCCTGGCGATTGGCGAGCGTCTTCAGGGTCGGCTCGTTGTCGGGCGTGCCGCCGCCCCGCCACATCGAGCAGGCGCTCAGCGCGCACGCGACTGCGAGCGCCAGGCTAAGGCTTGGCCGGGGCAGCATGGTCTGCATCCGATGTGTTGTCCGGCTTGGCATCGGACTTTCCGTTGGCGCGGTCGTAGAGCTGGGCGAGCGCGAAGCGCGCCTGCGTCGTGTAGGAGGCGATGCGCTGCTGCTGGTTCGTCAGCTCGGCGATGGCGACGTCCTGGGCTTCGGTGCGTTGCTCGCGGCTGAGGCCGGCGACGCGCGGGATCATCACCTGCAGCAAGGGCCGGATCGCGGCGATGCGCTGCCCGAACCGCTCGAAGCGGATCGGCTCGTCGTGCTGCGCGACTTCCAGCGCCTTGGCCTTCTTGTCGGCCTCGGCGAGCTCGCCGTCGATCGTTGCCAGCTCGCGTTTCGTGATCCAGACGCGGCTGTTGAAGTCTTGCGAAAGCTGCCAGCTGAGCACGCCGGTGATGAGCCGGACGCGATCGCGCTGCGCCGTCATGTCGGCAGTGGCGACCGGATCGTCGACCATCTTCCTGACGGCCTGCAGGCGCTCGAGAAGCGCGAGCTGCTTGTCGTCGGCGAAGACAACGCCATCGGCTTCGAGCTCGCCGCGCGCGATGTCGGCGGCGATGGCGTCGCGTCGCTTGGCCAGCGCGTCGACGCTGATCTGCTCGCGGCGCTCGCGGATCTGCGGCAGGCGGTCGGCGTAGGCCTTGCGCCGGGTCGCCAGCATGTCGTCGAAGACGACCAGCTTGTCGCGCCAGTCGTCGAGGTTTTGCGACAGGTAGCGAAGGTCGCGGTAGTTCTTCAGCGCCTCCTGGAACTCGTGCTGCGCCAGCACTTGCGCCAGGTGCCGGGCGTGCGGCATCGAGGGCAGGTCGCGGATGCGCCAGAACCAGCCCATCTCGTCGCCCGGGTTCTGCTCGACCAGCGAGTCGATGAGCGTGCCCGCGCGGATCGCCTTGATCGATTCGTTCAGGTCGGCGTTCTCGCGTTCGAATGCCGTGATCGCGCCTTCGTAGCGTTCGAGCGCCTGCCCGTATGCGCCGAGCTCGGCATAGGCGTAGGGCACGGCGATCTGCGCTTCGAGTACGGCCGAGTCGCCGTCGGTGCGCTGTGCGAGCTCGGTCCACGGCACGAGGGCGAGCTTCGGATCCTTCATCGCGTCGGCGGCCCAGCCGAAGCCGAGCAGCGCCTTGTTCGATTGCAGGCTCTGCAGGCGCACCCGCTCCAGATAGAGGCGCGCGTCCTTCGGTCGGTTGTCGGCGAGCGACGAGAAGCCGAGCGCGACGTTGGCCCGGTCGCGCAGGCTGCGCGCTTCCTCGCCTTGCGCCGATTCCTTGCCGATCTGGTCGAGCAGCTCGGTGCCCCGCTTGGGCTCGCCCGAGCGCAAGAGGGCGATGCCCAGGTTGTAGCGCGCGTAGTACGAGCCGACCGTCTTGCGCAGCAGGAAGCTCTTGGTGACGAGCGGATTGAGCGCGCTCGCCGCGCCTGCGTAGTCCTGGCGCGCCATCAGCAGGTTGGCGAGGAGCAGGGCGCGCTCTTCCTCGAGATCGGGCGGCAGGTGGTTTTCGACGCGCGCGATCGCCGCTTCGGCCTCCGGCAGATAGCCGCGCTGATAGCGGATCTTGGCGAGATAGAACCAGGCGCGGTCGCGCACCGCCGGCGTCGCGCCGCGCTCGATCAGGTGGCTGAAGATCTCGCCGGCTTCGCGCGTCAGGCCGTACGAGGCGAGCATGCCGCCACGCAGGACCTCGGCCTCATCGGCATGGTGCTCGACACGCTCGAACTTCTGCGACGCCATCAGCGTCGTGATCGAGGTGAAGTAGCGGTCCTGGAAGAACTGGAAGAGCGCGTCGCCGTACTGCGGATCCTTGATCTGGTGGTCAGGCGGCGCGGCGTCGGCGGCCCGGGCCGCCGACGCAAACGGCGCGCAGGCCGAGGCGACGGCGATCGCCAGGGCGATGCGCAGCGCGGAGCGGGCAGGGAACATCGGCGGCATCGACGATCACTGCCAGAGCTTGACGTCGAACTCCGGCTGGAGCTGACCGGTCGAGTCCGTGATGCGCAGCTCGATGTACTTCGCCTCGGTGCCCTTCTCGAACTTGACTGTCGCGCCGCGCCGATAGTCGCGCTCATGCGGCCCCTTGCCGGTGAAGAAGGCGACGATCTCGTGTGGCCCCGTCCGGATGTTGCCGAGGTAGAGCCGCTGTACGCCGCCGCGATGCAAGGCCTGGACCTCGAGGGCCGTGTAGAGATAGTTGGCGACCAGCTTGTCGTCGAGCTTGATCTGCACCGAGTCGAGATCGAACATCTTGCCGACGTCCATCGAGACGAAGAGAGCCACCTGCGTGTTCGCCGGGAACAGCAGCTCCTCTTCGAGGACGAGCAGATCGCGATTGAGCTTGATGACGTCGCTCTTCACATCCTGGACGCGTCCGTCGAGCGTTGCCGCTTCCGGCGCGCTGGCCGCCCCGGCGACGCTGCTCGGTGCACTGGCGGCGTCGGAGGCGGCAGCGGCGGCGCTCGGCGCACTCGCAGACAGGTCAGCCGCGGCTGCCGACGCAGCGCCGGCCGGTGCCTTGCCGGGCAACGTCACCGACGGCATGGTCACCGCGGGCAT
>DAIMIM010000079.1:5303-10798 GCA_036722755.1 Caldimonas sp.
GGCATCGTGACGCTCGGAACCGAAACGCTTGGAACCGTCAGGCTCGGCGACGCGGCGCTGGCCGCTGCTGCGGCGCGTGCGGCGGTGCTTTGCACCGGGGCCGACGCAGCGACATCGGCGCCCCATGTGGCCGGCACGGCTGCGAGCAGCAGAGCGGCGGCGATCGACTTGCAGAAACGTTCGAACATGACCCGTGACCCGTCTCAGTAAGTTGCCGACACGTAGACCTGCACCACGCTCGCGTTGTAGGCGTATGGGTTGCCGGTCCGACTGTCGGTGAAGTCGTTGAACTTGAAGTGCGTGAACTCGTACGTTCCGTTCAGCTTGATGTCGTAGCGGCCGGGAATCTTGCGCACCGTCCACGAGAGCTTGGCGCCGATGCCGACGTCGGTGAAGGTGCTCAGCTGCCGGTTGCGCGAGACGTACTGGGTCTCGGCGGGCGCGTTGTCGGAGTAGAAGACGGCGTGCCGCTGCGTGTAGCCGCGCAGGAAGGTATCGGCGAGCCAGGATTCGCCGAAGTAGCGGCTGTAGCCGATCTCGGCGGTATGCGCCTGCACGCCCCAGGTGTCGCGGTAGTAGCGGTACTCGACGTGCATCGCGTCGCGGTTGCCGAGGTCGCCGATCAGGCGGAACTTCACCGCCCGTCCCGACTTCGTGCGCGGGTTGCTCTCGGGCACCGCGGCGCCGAAGACGCGCGCGACCCGATACGGGCTGCCGAGGAAGCCGCTGTCGGCGAGCGCCTCGACGTTGGCGCTGAGGAGCCAGCGCGGCGTCAGGATCTGGGTGGCGCCGAGCCGGTATTGCCAATGCTCCGCACGGTCGTGGAACTCGGGGGAGTTGTGCTTGAGCACCGTGTCGCTGCCGCGGGTGAAGCCGAGCGAGATGTTGGTCATGCCGCCGAACACCTCCTGCGACATGTCGATGCTGCCGGTGTTGGCGGTGTAGTCGGGCTCGCGGCTGGTCATGCCGCCGATCGTGATCTGGGCGTCGCGGTAGACGTAGTCGGCGCTGAGCCCGTATTCGCTGCGCACCTCGTGGTACTTGCTGGCCGTGGTCACGACGTCGATCGAGGCGTTGCTGACCGCGTCGACGTAGTACGTGCCGGCGATCGAGACCTTGTCGAGAATACTTTTCCTGACGAGGAAGGCAGGGCCGAAGGCAGTAACGCCGCCGCCGCTGTAGGAATGGACGAGCGCCTCGGCGTTGTCTGCGGGCAGGTCGACGGCGCGCGCGCCGTTGCCGGCGAAGAGGCCGAGCAGGCCGCCGAACAGCGCCGCGACGCGGCGCCACAGGCTCATCGCCGCTTTAGTTGCAGCCACAGCCTCCCCCTTGCACGCCGGTGGCGCCGCGCGCGCCTTCGCGAACGTCGCGCACGTGCTCGAGATGCTTGTCCGACAGCGCGTCGCGCGACAGCGCCATGATCGGATCGGCGAGGCGCTCGCGCTCGTAAGGCTTCACCCAGGGCTCGGGCATCTTCATCCAGGCGCAGCCGCCGAGCATCGAGGCCATGGCCAGAAGGGCGACAGTCGCGGCAGCGGAGCGGATCACTTCAGCAACTCCCGGATCTGCTTCTCGTAGTCGGCCTCGGTGCCCGCGAGGTAGCCGCGATGCACGTAGCGGACCTTGCCTTCGCGGTCGATGATCACTGTCGACGGCATCGTGCTCAGGTCGTAGAGCTTGCTGACGATCTTGTCGGAGTCGAGCAGCACGGGGAACGTGACGCCGAGCTTGGCGGCGACGTCGGCGGCCTTGCGCGAATCGTCGTCGACGTTGACGCCGAGCAGCACGAAGCCGGCGGACTTGTAGCGCTCGTAAAGACGGTTGAGCTGAGGCATCTCTTCGCGGCAGGGGCCGCACCACGTCGCCCAAAAATTGACCATGACGACGCGACCGCGCTGCTCGCCGAGGCGCAGGTTCGGCCCGGTCATCGTGCGCAGCGTGAAATCGGGCGCTGCGGTCGACGGCGCGATGGCCGGAATCGCCGCGCTGGCGACGAAGACGAGGGCGCTCGTCAGGGTGATCCGGGCGACGCGCCGGACGTTCGCTTGCAGGGTCGTGGGCATGGAAACGCGTGTCCTCTTCAGAAGTAGAAGGCGAGGCCGCCGGTCAGCTCGATGTTCTGCGTGCTTTGTCGCGTGCCCAGCAGGTCGAGCGAGAAGATGTGGTCGCGCAGATCGAGTTGGAGCGCTGCCCAGTCGGCGAGATAGACGCGGTAGCCGAAGCCGAAGTTGAGGGTCGGCTTGCGCTGCACGTCGAGCTTGGTGCTGCCGACGCCGGCGATGATGTAGAGCTGCGACGGCCGCGCGAAGCGGCTGCCGACGAAGATCTCGCCGGGAAAAATGTTGTAGCCGACCGACGCGTTGTAGTAGGTGAGCTTCGACTTCTCGCTCGGGAAGATGCCGCCGGGCAGGATCTGCCGGAACAGCACGTCGCTGACCTTGGTCTGCGCGTAGACGGCTTCGACGAAGAAGTCCTCGGTGATGTGGTAGCCCAGGCGCACGCCGCCGACCGGGCTGGTGCCGAAGTTCTGCGTCGCATAGCTGCCGCCGAACAGGCCGATCTCGAAGTCGTTCGAGGCGAAATGCGGCACGCGAATGCCGCGTCGATCGACCTGCGGCACGACGACCTGGTCGGTCTGCGTCGGCGGCGGATCGGCCGCCCGCGCGGCGCCCGAGATCGCGGCCGCGGCGATGGCGAGGAGAGCGATGCGCGTTGCGTTCTTGTTCATGCAGTGTCCGAAAGGCTCTTGCGGCCGTCAGAAGAAGAAGGAAACACCGCCGGTCCAGGCGCGGTATTGCGTCGTCTGCGCATCGTTGACGAAAACCGTGTAGAGCGAGTAATCGGCGCGCAACACCAAACGCTCGGTGAGGTAATAGCGCACACCGACGCCCGCATTGGCGAGCTTGGCATTGGTCGTCGTCGCGGCGACCAGGCTCAGGTTCGGAAAGTTGCTGAACTTGCCGACGCCGATGGTGAAGAAAGGCGAGAAGCGCTGATCGGCCCAGGGTTCGGCAAGAAGGTTGACGTGCCAGAAGTCGGAGCCGGAGAAAACGCCTTGCACCTGGCCGAACGTGAACTCGGTGCTGAGCGTCTCGGACATCCGCACACTCGTGAAGAACTTGAGCACCGGCTCGGCCTTGAAGTGGCCCCAGGCAGCGCCGAGCTGCACGCGACGGCTGAGGAAGTCGTCGAGCAGCGTTTCACGGAAGCTCTTCTTCACGCCTGCCTCGGTCAGCGTGGTGTCGAGCTGACTGCGGATGACCCAGCCGACTTTCCCGGTCTCGGTGCGGACGCGAAACCAGTCGGTGCTGCGCAGCTCGATCTCGATCCACTCGTTGCGCGGAGCGACGAAGAAGATCGGATAGCCGCGGCCGGGGCCGGTGCGCAGCTCGATGTAGGCATCGGCGATCTGCAGCCGCTCGTTGCCGGAGGCGGTGCGGGCCGGGCGCGCAGCCGCGGCGCTCGCGCTGGCCTGCGGTGCCGACGCGGCAAGCGGCGCGCTGGCCGGCATCGCGGCGGTGTCGGCGGCGGCGGGTTGGGAGGCGACCGGAGCGGGCGTGTCGGCGGCGCCGGCATCGGCGGCTTGCGCATCGGCAAGCCACAGAAGGGCGGCGATCGCCAGGGCCGTCACGAAGGACGTGCGGCCGGTCATTGGGTGTTGCACGTACCGGTCGTCGGATCAGGCGGCGTGAACATCGAGTAAGTCGCGGTGCTGAACTCGTCCTGGCCGTCGGGCGCAGGGTGGGTGAGCCAGTATTTGATGATCTGCGCGTTCGGGTCGGCGATGCTCGGAAAGATCAGGCCACCGCCGTGCAGGACGCCGAGCAGCAGCGGCTTGTCGAGAAGACGGCTCTGCGTGGTCGAGCCGATCACGACCTCGCCCTGGGCCGAGTAGAAGTTCTTGTAGATGTCGCTGGCGCGAATGATCGTCGGCGTGTTCGCCGGGTCCGTCACGTCGAGCGGCGTCGCGTCGGGAACGAGACGGAAGGCGCCGCCGGTGCCGGTCAAGGTGGCATGGCAGCCGGCGCCCGCGCAGGTGTTGGTGGAGGTCGTCCCGCCGAGATTGATCTGAAGCTGCGCGATGAAGATCGGATTCACGCATTTCTCGAAATACGCGAAGGCCAGATGCTGGCCCGAGAGGATGGGCGGGTTCGTGACCGTCGACGGGTTGTCGAGCGGGTTGCCGGAACTGCCACCGCAGCTCGAAAGCAGGGCAGCAGCGGCAATCGCGAGGGAAAACCTCGCCGAGGCGGGGAGGAGCCGCGGCGAGGTCGAGTGGGCGCTTCGTTTCGGAAAGGACATCAGTGTCAACAGCCTCCGGCAATCCAGGCTGCGATTGTGTTGTAGTCGGCGCTGCCCACGGGCAAGACAGCCGTCGTCACACCGACCGCACCGGTAGGATGTGGCACGGACGACGGTTTCTTGAGCAGATAGTTCGACGCCGGATTGCAGGCGTTGTTGATCATCGACAGCGTCACTCCGTAGTCGCCGTCCGGATCGCCTGTGAGGACGAAGCGGTTGTTGCGGAACGACGTGCCGATCTTCGGCAGGGTCGGGTCGTCGCTGCCGATGGCCTGGTGGCATTGCGCCGCGCAGGTCTTCGTCAGGATCGGCAGGACCTGGGCGGTGAACGTGTCCTGGTTCAGGCCGGCGTACATGTGCATGCCGTTGTTGGAGTCGAACGGGTCGTTGTAGTACTTGCCACCGGTGTCGATCCACTCGGCGAGCAGGCGCTTCTCGGCGGCGTTCAGCATCGTCGAGTGGTCCGGCGCGGTCGACGGCGGATTCGGGTGCGCGGCGAACGAGCCGGCGTCCGACATCAGCCGCTGACCCCACATGATCTCGGAGAGACGGCTGCTTCGCGTCAGGCCGGTGATGGCGCCTTCGCTGGCCATCGTGCTGACCAGCGCGGGGCCGCGAACGATGACCAGCACGCCTTCCTTGATCTCGGTTTCCGGCAGACCGGTGACCGGGTCGAGCACCGGGTCGCCGATCATCACCTCGTCGTAGGAGGTGGTCCGCCCGTCGCCGCCGATCGTCGACTCGAGGTCGAGCTTGTCCGGATCGTTGTGGCAGGCGGTGCAGGTGTTGGCACCGCGGTTGCGCGTCCAGAGCGGCGCGATGTGGTCAGGGTAGTTGATGATGCCGTTGACCGGAACGGCCGTCGCCAGGTCATTCGCCGGGTTCGGGTTGCCGGTGTACTTCAGGGTGAAGGCAGGGCGGGCGGTGACGCCGACCTTGGTCGTGTCGGCCCAGACGTCGGTCGACACCATGTCGGCGGCGAGCTGCAGCCTGGTCGCGTCGAGGCGTGTGCGGGTTCCGGCCATCGTCTCGCCGGCCTGGTGCGCGCTGGCCATGCTGGCAAGGATGCCGGTGGGGATCGCGTTGACGACCGCGCCCGAGTTGATGGCGGCGCCGCGACGCGGGCTGTGGCAGCCGTCGCAGGTGCGGCGTTCGCCCGGCCGGACCTGGATCCAGTTGGTGTGCGTCTGGAA
>DAIMIM010000080.1:0-4907 GCA_036722755.1 Caldimonas sp.
GCGACGAGCCGCGCATCGGCGAGAGTGCGTTTCCGCTGTCGCGCATCACGACGCTCTCGCGATTCGTGAAGCGCTCGGAGAACGGACGCTTCGCGGTCATGCGGCTCAAGGAGGATCTGACCGCCGAGCAGCAAGCCAGCGTCCTCGCCGCGGCGACCCGCCGCCTGGGAATCTTCTACGACACCGGCTTCGATTTGCATTCCCGCCGCGCGTTCTGCTCCCGATATGTCCGCGAGGTGCTCGCCGAAGCGACCGGATACACGGTAGGCGAGGTTGAGACGTTCGCGCACTTGCTGGCAAGCCGACCGAGTGCGAACCAGACATTCTGGAAGGTCTGGTACTTCGGCCGCATCCCCTGGGATCGCGAGACCGTGACACCGGCGAGCCTGTTGCGCAGCCCGGAGGTTCAGGCGGTGTTCGACGGAATCGCCAGGGCGCGTTGAGGGATCACATCGGGCGGCCGCGCACAGGCCGCGGAGACGGCTTGCCTACAGTGCATGCACCAAGAACCGGGCGAGGGAAAGCCAAGACGAGTTCTTGTCCTCGGCGCCTCGAACGCCGTCCTCTCGGGGGACGCCGTCGATGCCGTCGTCAATTGCGTTGGCGTCTGAAAGGGATCGGCGGATGGTCTATCCCGGTCGGACCGTTTGGAAGTCAGGGCCTTGGCGGACCACGTCGATCGGTTCCTCTCCGGCACGTTCGCGCTCGCTCCGAAGCGCCATCTCGAGAGCGGACCTAAGCCGCAGGGAAAGACTCAATCTGTCCGCCAGCCCGTGCGCGTCATCCTTCCGATGGTGCGCTAAGGCTTGGCGTGCTTGACAGCGAACTCGACAAACATCTCGAGGCCCTTGCCCGTCGTGGCCTTGAGGGCGATGCTCTTCATCAACTCGTCGAAGGTCATGTCGGGCTCACTCGCCTTCTTGCCCTTGAGCTTGTCCATTACCAAGTCGGTGATGAAGCCCTTGGCCTTTGCGAGCAAGAAATCCTTCACCATGCGCTGCAACCGCGTCATCAAGAAATCACGGTTTAGCGGCTGTGGCAGCTTGAGCGCTACGGCCAAAGCCGCCAGCTCCTTCTCACTGAACTTCGCCTTGCTGAGGTAAGGCCCGAACAATTTCGAGAAGCGTTCGGCCATCGCCCCTTCGAGCAGATGACCGACGATGCTTTCGGCGAGGCTCGTGGCGCCCTCTTTCCCCACATCGGTCCAGTTGATCTCCTTCTGTGTTTTTGCGATGTACGTCCCGCTCAGCTGTTCGAAGAGTTGGAACACCGACTTCGCACCTGCCTTGGCTGCGGCTCCGGCGACCTTGCTGTGCGTTAGCTTTTCGGTGCCCTTCTCGATCACGTCGGCGGCCGTGTCTTCGACCTTGCGCGCGATCTCGATGGCCGTACCGGCAGCCTCGATGCTGTCGTTCGTGTGTCGTTTGATCTTTGCGTTGCACAGGCGCGTGGCGTCCTGTATCGGCCTGATGGCGCTCTGCACAGCGTCGAAGTCGTCGCGCTTGAGAGCTTGCTTGCATTCGAGCAGGAGGCTCTGCGGCTCGTCCCAGATGTTGAGATCGAAGATGTCGACCTTCTCCTCGCCATGCAACGTACTGGTGAACGAGCTGATGCCGCCCGAGACCCAAGCGGCGAACGGCTCCTCTCGCTGGATCTTGAGCGCGTCGCAGTGGCTCGCGAAGCCGCTCTTCAGGCGCCGGTCCAGGTCGTCCACCACTTTCTGCAACTCGGCATGAACCTGCACCTTGCCTACATTGACGAGCTGCCTGGTGCCGACCTTCATCGTGTAGAGCTCTTGCTTGGGCACGTCAGCTTTCGACGCCGCGGATTCGTCTTGTAGCTTGATGAGCTCCCTGTCAATGGTCTCGAGATCGGCCGTCGCCTTGACGCGCTCCTTCGGACTGGCACCAAGCCGAGCCGCCGCGGCGGCGGCCTTCTTCATCCGTAGCGCGTCGTCGGGGTGAGCCCTCTGCAGCGCCAAGATGCGCGCCAGGGTGGCTTTGAGGTGCTTCGTGAATTTCACGGCCTCGGAAGACGGCACGTACTTCTTTGCCGGTGTGGCGTGGCCTGCAGCGAGTTCGTCGAGCTGCATCTGAACGACGCCAAGCGCTCGTTCGGCCCGGGCAAGCGCCGCCTTGTCGCCCATCTGGATGTTGTCGAGCAGGGAACTGGCCTCGGTCATGCGCTGTTCCAGGTCGGCGACACGCTTGGCGTCCCCTCCCTCACGCACCGATGCGACCCGCCCCTGAAGCGCCCGGAGGCGTTGTGCCAGTGCGCCCTCGTCAGCGCTCGCAATTCCGTGGGCGAGAACGTTCAGGCCCTCTCTGGGTAGCGGTAAATTCAGTGCGGCCAACAACGTTCCCATCACAGCTCCCGTTCTGCTCGAATGATCTTATCGGGCGCCTGACGGGAGCGATATCCCTCCTGCGGCGAGCTACACGAAATTGCGAGTTGACACGCAGCCTGCTGAACCGCGGCTTGTGTCGTTGCAAAGACAGGACTTGATCGGAGCTAGAGTCTTTCGTGGAGGAGTACGGCTCGACAACAAGAAACCGGACAATTGAGCTGTCGACCTGACAGCGTGTTTCAAAGCCACAGGCTTGCGCCTCGAATCCCGTTCAAAGAAACCGCGGCGCTGCCACAGCTTCCAGCATCCCCGCGGATGAGCGCCGGTAAGTCGAACGCGCCACGTTGTGGGGATGCAAAGCGGCTTCCGCAACGCTCAGTACGGGCGCGAAGCAGACGTCGCTGCCTTCCATCAACGCGCACCAATGCGCGCGGGGCCGACTTGCAAAAAGCGCGACCATTCGATCCTTGAGCGCAGGCCACTTGTCTCGGTGGTACTGCTCTGCCGGGTCGACGTCCGTGAAGCCTAGCTTGTCGAGCAAGAGGGAATAGAACTGCGGCTCGAGCGCGCCAAGGGTGATGAACCCTCCATCGGCACACCCATAGACATCGTAGAAGGGCGAGTCGTGGAACGGGCTCGGCTGGGGTCCGTCGAGCTGGCCGTTCTCTCGTACCCAAAGTGCGATCGAGCCGAGCATGGCCATCACGTCGACAATGGCACCGTCGACCACGCGGCCTTGGCCACTCGAACGTGCCTCGAAAAGCGCGCAGACCATCCCGAAAGCCAGTCCCAGAGCGCCACCAGCGTCGCCCACGACCGTCGGAGGCACGATGGGCTTCTGTTCGCGGTGAGCCGACAGCGACAGCAGGCCGGTCAGGGCCATGTAGTTCAAATCGTGGCCAGCCGCTTGGGCAAGCGGTCCCCTTTGGCCCCACCCGGTCATTCGACCGTAGACGAGCATTCGATTGCGGGCCGCGCAATCCTCCGGCCCGAGCCCAAGGCGTTCCATGACGCCGGGCCTGTTGCCTTCGATCAAGGCGTCGGCTGCGGCCACGAGTGCCATGGCTTCGGCGCGCCCGGCTGGATGCTTGAGATCAAGTGACACAACGGCCTTGCCGCGGCGCAGCGGGTTGTCGCCCGTGCCGCCAAGCATTTCTGTCACCGCGCCTTGCTGCGGCCTGGCGATCACGGTCACGGTTGCGCCCATGTCGGCGAGCATGCGCGCCGCCAGAGGGCCAGGGCCGATGCCTTCGAACTCGACCACGCGCACGCTGGCCAGTGGCGGCGTCATGCGACCAGCTTTCTTGCGATCAAGTCCTTCATGATTTCCGTCGTTCCGCCGTAGATGCGCTGAACACGGGCGTCCGCGAACATCCGGGCGATCGGGTACTCGCCCATGTACCCATACCCGCCGAAGAGCTGCAGGCACTCGTCGGTAACCTTGCCCTGCTGCTCGGTGCACCACCACTTCGCCATATAGGCCGCCTCGTCGTCGAGCGTGCCGTCCAGGAGGCGCTGGATGCAGTCGTTGACGAAGGTGCGCACCACATGGGCGAGGGTGGCGCATTCGGCCAGCTTGAAACGCGTGTTCTGGAAGTCGAATACTGTTTGCCCGAAGGCCTTTCGCTGCTGCGTGTAAGCGAGCGTCAGCTCGACGGCGTGTTCGATCACCGCGGCGGCCGGGACACACAGCAACAAGCGTTCGTACGGCAGCTGGCTCATCAGCTGGACAAAGCCCTCGCCCTCCCTCTCGCCAATCAGGTTCGCTGCCGGAACACGCACGTTGTCGAAGAAGAGCTCGGTCGTGTCCGAGGCGTGCTGGCCCAGCTTCTCGAGACGTCGCCCAACGCGAAAGCCAGAGAGCGTTTCGGTCTCCAGCACGATCAACGACACCCCTCGACTGCCCGATTCGCCAGTACGAACCGCGACCACGAGCAGGTTGGCAGTGAATCCATTGGTGATGAAGGTCTTGGCGCCGTCGATGACGTATTCGTCGCCCTCGCGTCGGGCCTTGGTGCGCAACGCCTTCAGGTCCGAGCCGCATCCGGGTTCGGTGAGGGCGATACCTGCCAGCATCTCGCCGCCTGAAAGCTTGGGAAGCCATCGGCGCTTTTGCGCTTCGGTGCCATAGTCGAGCAGGTAATGGGCAGCGATGGTGTGAACGGCGGTGTTGCCCGGGAACTCCGCCCTCGCGAGCTCGTCCTGCACCACCAGCTGGTAAGCGAGGGAGGCTCCGGCGCCACCGTAAGCCTCGTCCATCTCCGGCAAGAGAAAGCCCAGCTCACCGAATGGCCGCCAAGCCTCGCGAGGGATGAATCCCTGCCGGCGCCAGCCGTCGAGACGAGGAGCCAGTTCGGCGGCCACATAGCGACGGACCTGGTCGCGAAAGGCTTCGACCTCCTCGTCCATCCATTCATGTCGGTACAGCTGCGGCAGCATGATCAGATTCCGTTGACTCGTCAGACGCGTTCGTACAGCGTCACGACGCAGGCGCCGCCCAGGCCGAGGTTGTGCTGCAGTGCGAGCCGAGCACCTTCCACCTGACGCTTGTCGGCAGTGC
>DAIMIM010000080.1:4917-9482 GCA_036722755.1 Caldimonas sp.
GTCAGCTCGTAGCACTGCGCAAGCCCCGTCGCGCCCAGCGGATGCCCTTTGCTCAGTAGCCCGCCGGAAGGATTGGTGACCACCGCGCCGCCATAGGTGTTGTCGCCGTCGCAGACGAATTTCTCGGCGCCGCCCCGGGGGCAAAGGCCGAGCGACTCGTAGCTGATCAGCTCGTTTTGCGCGAAGCAGTCATGGAGCTCGACAACGTCGATGTCCTTCGGGCCGACGCCCGCGGCTTCGTAGACTTCGTTCGCTGCAGCCTGGGCCATGCTGAAGCCGACCACCTCGCGCATGTCGCGGGCTTCGAAAGAAACCGCCCGGTCGGTGGTCATGGCCTGGGCCTTGATCCGCACATTGCGTTTGAGGCCGAGGCGGCGCCCGAACTCCCCCGAGCAGACGATCGCCGCGGCGGCTCCGCACGTTGGCGGGCAGGCCATCAGCCGGGTCATTACGCCAGGCCAGATCATTGGCGAGTGCATGACCTCCTCCGCGCTGACCTCGGTGCGAAAGAGAGCCAGGGGGTTGTTCGCCGCGTGGCGGCTCGCCTTCGCCCGGATCTTGGCAAAGGTTTCGAGCCGAGTCCCGAATTCGTTCATGTGCGCAAGGCCGGCGCCTCCAAAATAGCGCAGCGTGAGCGGGATCTCGGCATGGCCGACCAGCTCTTCGGTCGCCTCGTCGAAGCGGTCGAAGGGGTTCGGTCGGTCGTTGAACGTGGCGCCGAGGGCGCCCGGGTTCATGTGCTCGAACCCGAGGGCCAGGACGCACTCGGCGGCGCCGCTCGCCACGGCTTGGCGCGCCAGGAACAGGGCTGTCGAGCCGGTGGAGCAGTTGTTGTTGACGTTGACGATGGGAACGCCCGTCATGCCGACTTCGTAGAGCGCTCGCTGGCCCGCGGTCGAATCGCCGTACACGTAGCCCACATAGGCCTGCTGCACCAGATCGTAGGAAATTCCTGCATCGAGCAGAGCCTGATGCGTGGCTTCTGCGGCCATCTGCGGATAGGGCGCGTTGGCCCCGGGCTTGGTGAAGGGAATCATTCCGATACCCGCGACGAACACGTCTTGGCTCATGATCAACATCTCGAATTCAGAAGGGAAGGAACAGTCAGGAAAGCATGAAGGCTCAGCCGGCCCGCAGCATCAGCTTGACAGTGCCGTCGGCCACTACGTCTTGCTCCTGGCTCTTGCACTCGCCCTTCAGCGTGAACAAGAGGCGGGCTTGCGACAGGGCTTCCGGCTCCTGCACCGTCCACCGCGTCTGCAACGTGTCGCCGGAATACACCGGTGCGCGAAAGCGCGTGCTTTGCTCGACGATCGTCCAGCCGCTCGTCGGCAGATTGCGTCCGACCACCGCAGACATGATTGCCGCGGTCAGCGCTCCGTGAAGGATGCGCCCGCGCAGTCCCGCAGCCACGGCGAACTGCTCATCGACATGCACCGGATGAAAGCCGCCGATCAAACCCGCGCCGAGCACCAAGTGCGTCTCGGTCACTGTCATCGAGCCCTCGAGGACGGCCCCTGGAGCAAGTTGTCCGTTCAGGTACTTCCGGCCTTCGCCGTCAGCGGCGCCGGCCATCAATCAAGCCTCACACCGGTATCCCGTATGAACGCGCCCCAGCGGGCGTAGTCGGCTTTGATCTCGGCAGCGTATTCCTGCGAGGGGCTGAGTGTCGGCGGCGCTCCGGTGATGGTCATCACGCTCTCGCGAACGTCCGGCAACTTGTCGATCCGGGCCAGCTCTGCATAAAGCCGGGCGATGATGGCTGGCGGAGTCCCTGCTGGCGCAACAAAGCCTACCGTCGGAATCGCGACGAAGCCGGGCAACCCCGATTCCGATATCAGCGGCAAGTTCGGGAAGTTCGCCAGACGATGGCTCGCTGCGACTCCCAGCAGCTTCACTCGCCCCCCGGCAACGAAGGACCGCACTCCAGCCACGGTGTCGAAGCAGACGGCGACGTTGCCGGCGATCAGATCTGTCATGCCCTTGACGCTGCCCTGATACGGGACGTGGACCAGCGAAATGCCTGCGCGCTTCTTGAAGTCCTCCATGGCCAAATGCGAGAGCGTCCCGTTGCCGGACGAGCAATAGTTGAGCTCGCCCGGATGTGCTTTCGCGTAGGCGATGAATTCCTTGACGTTGGAGAAAGGCATCGAGGCATTGGCCACCAGGACCTCGGGTCCGTTCGCAATCAACGCGATCGGTGCGAAGTCCGTCAGACTGTCGTAGCCGACATGCTTATAGAGATGCGGGTTGGTCACCAGCGATGCGCTGGCCATCAGCCCGAGGGTGTAGCCGTCGGCGGGGGCACGCTTGAGTTGCGCCAGGGCAATGCTTCCGCCTTGCCCGGAGCGGTTGTCGACGATGACGGGTTGGCCCAACTGCTGGGCCAGCTTTTCGCCGTAGGCACGGGCCAGCAGGTCAGTGGCCTGCCCCGCCGGGAAGCCGACGAGGATCGTGATCGGCCTGGTCGGATACGCCGGGTCGGGCTGCGCCAGCGCGCTGGTCGAGGCGAGCGCGGCCAGAGCCAGGACGAGTCGCGACGACAGATGCTTGAGACCGTGTCGCACGGAAGGTCCGCACGGCGGTCGATGAAGGTTGATGTTTTGCAAGATGTCTCCTTGGTTGTCAGTTGTCCCGACTTCAGGCCGGGCACTCTGCGCCGGACGGCCAGCTCTCGTGAAACGTCACTGCCTCGGTCGTCTCGACTCGTGAAGTGCGGAAGCGATTGGCCGGGTGCTGCGGATCGGCGTGGCCGAATGACAGACCGCACACCACGAGCCGCTGATCGTCCAGGCCAAAATGCCTTCTAACGAATGGCGAGTGGGATGCGAGCGCCGCCTGGGCAATGGCGCCGAGCCCCAGTGCCTCGGCCGCCAACAGCAATTGGGCGACGTAGGCGCCGCAGTCCACGGCGCCGTAGACACCCAGGGCCTCGTCGGTGGTCACGATCATGACGTGCGGCGCGTCGAAGAACTCGAAGTTCCGGCGGGCTTGCCGGTCCTTCCCGATCTGGTCGGCGCGGCTGATGCCGACGCTCGAGTACAGCTGCATGCCGCACTCGCGCCGGCGCTGCTGATAGACACCGACGTAATCGCGCGGGAAAGGCAAATCGGTCGCGGCCTCGCCGTCGTTGAGCTCTGCCAGATAGGCCTCACGGAAAGCGTCGGTTGCCGCGCCGCGGGTCACGATGGTCTGCCAGGGCTGGGTGTTGCACCACGACGCCGTGAGCTGTGCGCACTGCAACAAGCGCGCGACCGTCTCGTCGGGAACCGGACAGTCGAGAAATGCGCGGCAACTGCGGCGGCTGCGCAGCAGCCGCTCGAGCACGTCCATGTCGGACGATGAAGCGTTCATGCGAGAGGGCTGACCGGCGCGCTGTGCGCCTCGGGCGTGTCGACGACGCCAGCCGCGATCAGGTCGTCAATCCCTGTCTCCGCGACCCCCGCCGTGCGCAAGACCTCGCGGGTGTCCTGACCCAGCAAGGAGCACGCCTCCGAGAAGCCTGGCGGCGCGTAACGCGTCCGGTGACCGACGTTGAGAGTGCGAGCACCCTGGGGATAGCCGGGCATGGGCGGCAACGACATGATGCTGCCCTCGAGACCCTGAAGCGGTCCCTGTGTGAATTCGCCGACGGTCCGGAGGCGAGCCGCCGGGACATCCGCCCGGTTCAGCAGCGCCTCCCAGTCGCTCGCCGGCCGCGTGAGCAGGGCAGCTGCAAGGTGCTCGCGCAGGCCCTTGGCGTCACGCGCTTTGACGAAGCCGCGGCTCTTCCGCGTGAAGGATGCCGGGTCGACCAGGCTGGAGTCGGTCAACACGTGCTCGATGACGAGCAGACCGCACAGTTTGGCGAACTGCGCCGGCGTGTTGGCCCCCAACGCGATCCATCCATCAGCAGTCGCGAACGTATCGCATCCCGGACTGCCCGTGTAGCCGCGGTTGCCGTTGCGCGGTGGCGTCATCCCGCTCTCGAGGCACTTGGCGATCACGGTCGACATCAGCGTCGCAGCGGCGTCGAGCATCGAGACATCGATGTGCTGGCCACCGCCGCCGCGCTCGCGGCGAAGCAGCGCGGCCAGGATCGCGGTGGCTGCGCTCATGCCGGTGGCGGTGTCGACGACCGGAAAGCCGACCTTGACGGGCGCATGGCCCTCGTCACCGCTCATCATTGCCATGCCGCTCAACGCTTGCAGGACGTGGTCATAGGCCGGCCACTCCCGCAGGGGACCGTCTTGGCCATACCCTGAGATCGAGCAGTAAACGATTCGCGGGTTGACCGCCGAGACGGCTTCGAAGCCGAGGCCGAGGGACTTCATGACACCGGGCCGGAAGTTTTCGACCAGCACATCGGCGTCACCGGCCAGCTTCAGCACGAGGTCGCGGCCTCGAGGCTCCTTCAGATCGATCGCCACTGACTTCTTGCCAGAGTTGATCGACACATAGTCGGGCGCTAGCTGCCGTCGCGGCCCGTCGGG
The DNA here is from genome assembly GCA_036722755.1 of Caldimonas sp. GTDB lineage: Bacteria > Pseudomonadota > Gammaproteobacteria > Burkholderiales > Burkholderiaceae_C > Schlegelella_A. The sequence continues at coordinate 9,390 of DAIMIM010000080.1, forward strand.
ACCCCAGCGCATGGCATCGCCGCGCTGGTGATCTTCTGGCCGCAGATGTTCGGCGGCCAGCGGCTCGATTACAGCTACGCGCTGATGATGGCG
>DAIMIM010000080.1:9492-10763 GCA_036722755.1 Caldimonas sp.
CCTTCACCACCGTCGCTCCGAGCAGCCGCAGCTGGTTGGTCGCGAAGGGCCCCGCCAGCATGTGCGTCAGGTCGAGGATCCGGAAGCCTTGCAACGGTTGGGTCATCGTGTCTTTCATCGAATGCGGCCTCTCAAACGAAAACGATTGTCGAATCGGCCGGCTCGTCGACGCATGACGCGCCGGTGCAAAGACATGCACTCCGTGCATGTCAGAATGAATCGATGCTCGCAGTCGACTTGCAATACTTCCTGTCGATCGCCAAACATCGGTCGCTGGCCCGGGCGGCAGACGAGCTGGCCGTTTCTCAGTCCACGCTCAGCCGTGCGGTTCAGCGCATGGAGGGACGCTTCGCGATCAAGCTGTTCGAGCGAACCCCGCGCGGAATGGAACTGACCGACGCGGGGCGCCGTCTGGCGCACCATGCGCGCAGCGCCGAGGTCGAACTCGACGAAGCCGCGCGCGAGCTCACCGACATGTCCGGCGGCAAACACGGCCATGTCCGCGTGGCCGCAGGCCACACGATCTCGAGCCTCGTCAATTCGGCTCTCGTTCCTCGCCTGCACCTCGAGCGTCCAGCCGCGACCTTGCACCTGGATGCCCATTTCAACGACCGTATCGTCGCCTTGCTCGCCGAGGGTGCCTATGACTTCGCGGTGGGCGTGGTGCCAGAGAGTCTTCCGGAATCGTTGGTGGCGGAAGTGCTGATGCACGATGAACTCGTTCCTGCCGTTCACGAGAGTCACCCGCTGGCTCAGGTCAAACACCCGACCGTACAGGACCTGGTCGCGCAACCATGGACCGGGGCGGGATCGCGGGTGCTTTCCTATGCCGGTATGCAACAACTTTTCATCGCCGCCGGGGCAGAACCGCCGAGGTATGTCGTCGACACCAACTCCTACGAGACTGCCCTGGCGGCAGTCCGCCGCTCGCTCTGCGTGACGTTCGCGCCGAAGTGGCTGGTGCGCCGCCAGTCCGGCTTATTTGCGGGCTTGGTCACCGTAGACGTCCCCGGGTTTTCATTGCAACGCGACCTGGGCCTGCTGTGGCGAAGGGGCGGATATTTGTCGCCCGTGGCCGAACGCGCGTTCGAATTGTTGAAGACGGCTCTGCAAACGGCAGAGGCGCAGAGGGGTGAGCGGACGCCTGAAACCGCACAGCGCGGCCCATCTTGAAAAGCTGTCGCTGGTCCGCCGACAGGAATCTAAGGGCGGCTGGAGGCCGCATCAGTGCTGGAGTTGGCAGTCTGGGGTGGTCGACCTGCCCCCAAAGT
>DAIMIM010000081.1:0-10626 GCA_036722755.1 Caldimonas sp.
GGGCTTCGCTTCGGCCGGTGTCGACGTGCTCCTCACCGGACCGCTGCCGACGCCGGGCGTCGCCTACCTGACGCGGGCATTGCGGCTCGATCTCGGCGTCGTCATCAGCGCGTCGCACAACCCGTTCGAGGACAACGGCGTCAAGTTCTTCTCGGCCCATGGCGAGAAGCTGCCGGACGCCTGGGAGAGCGAGGTCGAGGCTGCGCTCGCGAGCGAGTTCCGCTGGGCCGGCTCGGCCGAGCTCGGCAAGGCGCGCAGGCTCGACGACGCCAGCGGCCGCTACATCGAATTCTGCAAGGCCACGTTTCCCAGCGCGCTGTCCCTGAAGGGGCTGAAGATCGTCGTCGATGCCGCGCACGGCGCGGCGTATCACGTCGCGCCCGATGTCTTCCACGAGCTCGGTGCCGAGGTGACGGCGATCGGTTGCCAGCCCGATGGCTTCAACATCAACGCCGGCTTCGGCGCCACGTCGCCGGAGGCGCTCGTCGACGCCGTCCGCGCGCAAAGCGCCGACTACGGCATTGCCCTCGACGGTGACGCCGACCGCGTGCAGATCATCGATGCGTCAGGTCGCCTCTACAACGGCGACGAGTTGCTTTACGTCCTGGCCGTCGATCGGCAGGAACAAGGCAGAGCGATCCCCGGGGTCGTAGGCACGCTGATGACCAACCTCGGCGTCGAGCTCGCCTTGAAAGAGCGCGGCATCGACCTCGTGCGCAGTGCCGTCGGCGATCGCTATGTGCTCGAAGAATTACTCCGGCGTGGCTGGGCCCTCGGCGGCGAAGGCTCGGGCCACTTGCTTGCGCTCGACAAGCACACCACGGGCGATGGCATCGTCAGCGCGCTGTTGGTCCTGCAGGCCGCATGCCAGGCCGGTCGCTCGCTTGCCGAGCTGCTCGCATCCGTGACGCTTTTCCCGCAGACGTTGATCAACGTCCGCCTGCAGCCGGGCGCTGCCGACTGGAAGTCGAATCGGTCGCTTGCCGAGGCGCGGCGCGAGGTCGCGCGAGAGCTTGCAGACCATGGCAGGGTGTTGATTCGGGCCTCGGGCACCGAGCCGCTGGTGCGGGTCATGGTCGAAGCGCGGGATGCCGGTCAGGCGCGCCGCTGCGCCGAGCGACTGGCAGACGCCATACGCTGAGCCGGTTTGCGACGATCGCGTGACAGCCACGCGACTTTCATGTGACGAACCGGCCCGGCCCGGCCCGTTGCGGCAGCGATCGCGAGGGGGCGGCGTGGCGCCATCGTCGAACGTGTCACAGGACAGTCACACGATCTCCCTAGAGTCACGGGCGAACCACGTTACTACCTGCCATGGAAGGTGAGCTCATGAACATTTCGATGATTCGTTCGATCGTCTGCACTGCCGCGCTGATGGTCGCCAGCGGGGTCGCACTCGCCCAGGACATGACCGGCGCCGGATCGAGCTTTGCTGCGCCCATCTACAGCAAGTGGGCCGATGCCTACAACAAGGTCTCGGGCGCGCGTCTGAACTATCAATCGATCGGATCGGGTGCGGGTCTGCAGCAGATTCGCGCTAAGACGGTCGATTTCGGCGCTTCGGACATGCCCTTGACCGATGCCGAGCTCGCCAAGGACGGCCTGGTCCAGTTTCCGACGGTGATCGGCGCCGTTGTGCCGGTGGTCAACATCAAGGGCGTCATGCCAGGGCAGATGAAGCTCACCGGCCAAGTTCTGGGAGACATCTACCTGGGCAAGATCACCAAGTGGAACGACCCGGCGATTGCGGCGCTGAACCCCGGCGTGCCGCTCACCGATGCGGCCATCTCCACGGTGCGTCGCGCCGACGGCTCCGGCACCACCTATATCTTCACCGACTACCTCTCCAAGGTGAATCCCGAATGGAAGGGCAAGGTCGGGGTCGGCACAGCGGTGAACTGGCCCACCGGTGCCGGCGGCAAGGGCAACGAAGGCGTCTCCTCCTTCGTGCAACGTCTGCCGAACTCCATCGGCTATGTCGAGTACGCCTATGCCAAGCAGAACAAGATGGCTTTCGTGATGATGAAGAACAGTGCCGGCAACTTCGTTCCGCCGGACGCCGAGAACGTCAAGGCGGCGGCTTCCGGTGCGGACTGGGCCAAGACCTTCTACCAGATGTTGACCAACCAGCCCGACAAGCAAGCGTGGCCGATCAGCGGCGCGACCTTCGTGATGATGCACAAGGCCCAGGAAAAGCCGGTCAACGCCTCCAACACGCTGAAGTTCTTCGACTGGTCGTTGGCGAATGGCGACAAGTCCGCGGCTGATCTCGACTACGTGACACTGCCGGATTCAGTCAAGGCGCTCATCCGCAAGGAGTGGTCCGACGACATCAAGGACGGGTCGGGCAAGGGAGTGGCCTACCGCTAGCCTGCCGAGGCCGCGTCGACGCCGTCGGGACAGGACGCGGACCACCTTTCGTGTGGCGATCAATTCCCGCCGGCATCCGGATCCCAGGAGCCGACTTGACCGCTACACTGCCCATTATCAACTTCAGCGCCGCCAAGCAAGCGAACCTGTCCGTGCCAAGTGGTCGCCCCCCGGCGAAGCGCAGAGCGGCACCGTGGGCCGATGTGCTGTTCGCCACCCTGGCCCATGGGGCGGCTTGGCTGACCCTGGCCCTGATGGCCGGCATCCTCGTCTCGCTGGTTGTCGGCGCTGCTCCAGCCATCAAGGAGTTCGGCCTCGGCTTCCTGTGGACCACCGACTGGGATCCTGTACAGAACAAGTACGGCGGCCTGGTGATGATCTACGGAACGCTGATGACCTCGTTCATCGCGCTGATCATCGCCGTGCCGGTGAGCTTCGGCATCGCACTGTTCCTTACCGAGCTGTCTCCCGCATGGCTGAAGCGGCCGTTGGGCACCGCCGTCGAACTGCTCGCGGCCGTGCCTTCGATCGTCTACGGCATGTGGGGCCTGCTCGTGTTCAGCCCGGTTCTCTCGACGTACGTGCAGCAACCGCTGCAGAGCATGTTTTCCGACGTTCCGGTGCTCGGTGCGCTGTTCTCGGGGCCGCCGGTCGGCATCGGCCTGCTGTCGGCGGGCATCATTCTGGCGATCATGGTCATTCCGTTCATCGCCTCGGTCATGCGCGACGTGTTCGAGGTCACGCCGCCGCTGCTCAAGGAGTCGGCCTACGGCCTGGGCGCCACGACCTGGGAGGTGATGTATGCGGTCGTGCTGCCCTACACGAAGACTGGCGTTGTCGGCGGCGTGATGCTGGGTCTGGGCCGGGCATTGGGTGAAACCATGGCGGTGACATTCGTGATCGGCAACTTCAACCAGCTGAATTCGCTCTCGCTCTTCGAAGCGGCGAACAGCATCACGTCCGCGCTCGCCAACGAATTCGCCGAGGCCGGCGAGGGCCTGCATCGTGCTTCGCTGATTTATCTCGGTCTCGTCCTCTTCTTCATCACATTCGTGGTCCTGACGTGCTCCAAGATCCTGCTGGCACGTTTGCAGCGGCGCGAGGGAACGCGCGGATGAGCGCCGGTGCGTCCATCGCGCCGCGCCTCGATGCGCACGCCGCCGCGGCGCGTGTCGCCCGGGCGGCGCAGCGCAAGCGGGTCAACTACATCGCCTTGTCGCTGTCGCTCGCAGCGATGGCGTTCGGCTTGTTCTGGCTGATCTGGATCCTGATTGAAACGGTGCGCCTCGGGATCGGCGGCATCTCGCTCTCCCTCTTCACGGAGATGACGCCGCCGCCGATGGCGGAGACCGGCGGTCTCGCCAATGCGATCTTCGGCTCGCTGACGATGGTTGGACTTGCCACGCTCGTCGGCACGCCCGTCGGCGTGCTGGCAGGTGTGTACCTCGCGGAGTACGGCCAGAAAAGCCGGCTCGGCGGCGTCACGCGCTTCATCAACGACATCCTGCTGGCGGCGCCCTCGATCATCATCGGTCTGTTCATCTACACCGTCGTGGTCGCACCCACGAGTACGTTTTCGGGTTCGGCCGGCGTATTGGCGCTGGCATTGCTCGTCATCCCCATCGTGATCCGAACCACCGAGAACATGCTTTCGCTGATCCCTCACTCTCTGCGCGAGGCAGCGTACGCGCTCGGTACTCCGAAGTGGCGCGTGATCATGACGATCACGCTGAAAGCGGCGAGGGCAGGGGTCATCACCGGCGTGCTCCTCGCCGTCGCCCGGATCGCCGGAGAGACGGCACCCTTGCTGTTCACCGCGCTGTCGAACCAGTTCTGGAGTTCGAGCCTGGCTCGGCCGATGGCGAGCCTGCCGGTGACGATCTTCAAGTTTGCGTTGAGCCCGTACGAGAACTGGCAGAAGCTCGCCTGGGCCGGGGTCTTCCTCATCACCCTCGGCGTCCTGCTGCTCAACATCCTGGCCCGCGTGATCGTCCGCAACCGGGTTTGAGGAGAAACGCAATGGATACGCGAGTCGAAAAGACGCTGGTGGCCGCGGGACAAGACAAGCCCAAGCTCTCGGTGCGCGATCTCAATTTCTACTACGGCAGCTTTCACGCGCTGAAGAGCATCAACCTGGACATTCCCGAGAACAAGGTAACGGCCTTCATCGGCCCGTCTGGCTGCGGCAAGTCGACCTTGCTGCGCACCTTCAACCGGATGTTCGAGCTCTACCCGGAGCAGCGCGCCGAAGGCCGTGTCCTGCTCGACGGCGAGGACATTCTCAGCTCGAAGGACGACGTCTCGCTGATTCGCGCCAAGATCGGCATGGTGTTCCAGAAGCCGACGCCGTTTCCCATGTCGATCTACGACAACATCGCCTTCGGCGTGAAGCTGTTCGAGTCGCTGCCGCGCGTCGAGATGGACGAGCGCGTCGAATGGGCCTTGAAGAAGGCGGCGCTGTGGAACGAGGTCAAGGACAAGCTCGGCCAGAGCGGCGCGGGCCTGTCGGGCGGGCAGCAGCAGCGCCTGTGCATCGCGCGCGGCATCGCCATCAAGCCCGAGGTGCTGCTGCTCGACGAGCCCTGTTCGGCGCTCGATCCGATCTCGACCGGCAAGATCGAGGAGCTCATTCACGAGCTGAAGAGCGACTACACGGTGGTTATCGTCACCCACAACATGCAGCAGGCGGCGCGCAGCTCGGACTACACCGCCTACATGTATCTCGGCGATCTGATCGAGTTCGGCCGGACGCAGGACGTCTTCATGCGGCCGACCAAGAAAGACACCGAGGACTACATCACCGGGCGCTTCGGCTGAAGGAGCAGAGCCATGAACGATCGTCACCTGTCGACCCAGTTCGATGCCGAGTTGAGCGGCATCTCCACGCGCGTGCTCGAGATGGGCGGCATGGTCGAGTCGCAGGTCGCGCGCGCCATGCACGCCCTCGTGAATTTCAGCAGCGAGATCGCGTCGGAGGTGCTGGCGACCGAAGAGCGCGTCAACCAGACCGAAGTCGAGATCGATCTCGATCTCTCCACCATCATCGCCCGTCGCCAGCCGACGGCGCGCGACCTGCGGTTGCTGATCGCGATTTCGAAGACGATCGCCAACCTCGAACGTGTCGGCGACGAGGCGGCGCGGATCGCGCGCACGGTGCAGCGCCTGGTCAATTCCGGCGTCTCGAGCCGGATGCGGCTGCCGGTCAACGACCTCGCCTACGAAGCCGAGCTCGCCGTGTCGCAGCTCAGAAAGGCGCTCGACGCGTTCGCCCGGCTCGATGTCGATCGCGCCATCGACGTGCTGAAGAAGGACGACCTGATCGACCAGGAATTCGAAGGCCTGCTGCGCAAGCTCATCACCTTCATGATGGAAGACGCGCGCACGATTTCGTCGAGCATCGACCTCATCTTCGTCGCCAAGGCGATCGAGCGCGTCGGCGACCATGCGAAGAACCTGGCCGAGCAGATCATCTACATCGTCAAGGGCACCGACGTTCGTCACAATTCGGTCGGGACGATCGAAAACATGATGCGCTAGCCATCCGAAGATTGACCATGATGAGCAAGATCCTTGTCGTCGAAGACGAACCCGCAATCGCCGAGCTGGTCTCGATCAACCTGCGCCATGCCGGCTTCGAGGTGACGATCGCCGGCGACGCTGCCCAGGCACAGGCGGCGGTCGACGCCGTCATGCCGAATCTCGTCGTCCTCGACTGGATGCTGCCCGGCCAGAGCGGCCAGTCGCTGGCCAGGCAGTGGCGCAGCCAGGCGCGAACGCGCGAGCTGCCGATCATCATGCTGACGGCGCGCGCCGAGGAGGCCGACAAGGTCGCCGGGCTCGATGCCGGTGCCGACGATTACCTGACCAAGCCGTTCTCGGCCAACGAATTGCTGGCGCGCATTCGCTCCGTGCTGCGCCGACGCGCGCCAGAGGCGCTCGACGCTGCTGTCGCCATCGGCGCCTTGACGATCAACCCGGCGACGCGGCGAGTGACCGGCCATGGCCGCGAGATCCGGATGGGCGCCACGGAGTTCAAGCTCCTGCATTTCCTGATGACGCACCCGGAGCGCGTGCACAGCCGGGCGCAGCTGCTCGATCGCGTCTGGGGCGACCACGTGTTCATCGAAGAACGCACCGTCGACGTCCACGTCAAGCGGCTGCGCGAGTCGCTCAGCGCGGTGCGGTGCCAGCAGATGATCGAGACCGTGCGTGGCGCCGGCTACCGGCTCGCCAATCCCGCGGCCGTGACGGTCTAGGTCGGGCACGAACGCCGCGCCGATGAGCTGGCTGTTGCCCAGGGCGCTGGCCGGCCTGCTTGCCATGGTGGCCGGCGGCCTGCTCGGTTGGATCATCGGCGTCGACCGTGCGGTGCTGATCGGCACTCTGCTTGGCGGCCTGCTCGGTTTCGCGGCGATCGTCGCGCGAGATGGCCTTCGCGGCATGGGCCTGATTGGTTGGCTGCGTGGCTCGCAAGACGATCGCGCGCCGCGCGACGCGGGCCTCTGGGGCGAGCTCGCCTACCGGATCGAGAAGAGCCTGCGCGGCCTGGAACGGAACGCCGAGATCGAGCGGACCCGGCTGGCGCAATTCGTCGCCGCCATGGAAGCATCGCCGAACGGCGTGCTGCTCCTCGATGCCAATGACCAGATCGAGTGGTGCAACACCCGCGCCGCCGATCATTTCGGGCTCGACCCGCAGCGCGACCGCCGTCAGCGTGTCACCAACCTGATCCGGTCGCCGGTCTTCGTCGACTACCTGCAGGCCGGCGATTTCGCCGAGCCGGTCACGTTCCAGGCGCCGCGCGGGCAGGGCTCGCTACAGGTGACGGTTCGCCGCTACGACGTCGATTCGAAGCTCGTGCTGTCGCAGGACCTGACGGAGCGCGAGCGCGCCGACGCGATGCGCCGCGATTTCGTCGCCAACGTGTCGCATGAGATCCGCACGCCGCTTACCGTGCTCACCGGCTTTCTCGAGACGATGCGCAATCTTCCATTGACCGAGGTCGAGCAGAAGCGCGTCATCACGCTGATGACGCAGCAGGCCGAGCGGATGGGCCATCTCGTCGGCGATCTGCTGACGCTGGCGCGGCTCGAAGGAAGCCCACGCCCCGCCTCCGACCGATGGGTGAAGGTCGGCGCCGTGTTCGATCTGGTCGAAGCCGAGACGCGCGCGCTTTCGGCAGGGCGTCACGTACTCACGTTCGCGAGCGCCGGCGACGCGCAGATCGCGGGCATCGAGGGCGAGCTGTTGAGCGCCGTCGGCAATCTCGTCAACAACGCCGTGCGCTACACCCCGGACGGTGGCCGCATCGAGGTGGGCTGGCGCATCGGCGAGAACGGGTTGGGCGAGATCTCGGTGGCCGACACCGGTCGTGGCATCGCCCGCGAGCACCTGTCGCGGCTCACCGAGCGCTTCTACCGCGTCGACAGCAGCCGCTCGCGCGAGTCGGGCGGTACCGGGCTCGGCCTGGCCATCGTCAAGCACGTCATCCAGCGCCACGGCGGCGAGCTCGACATCGCCAGCGAGCCCGACAAGGGTTCGACGTTTCGCCTCGTGTTTCCTGCTGCGCGCGTGCGCCAGGGGGAGGCACACGCACCGGTCGCGGCGGGTTCCGTCGAGCTGTCGACGCGGTAATGCGGGGTCGCGGTCGTTCGAGAAGGCGGTTCGTCGCGTCTCGCTCTGCTCAGGAGGGGCTTGCCCTGCGCCGATAGATGTCGATCACATCGACGTCGTTGCGGTTGCGACCCTCGCTGCCGACGAACTGCCACGGCTGCCCTGGCGCCAGCGACCCCTGCGAAAGAAGCAGGAATGCGCATGGCGTGTTCGCCGCCGGTGTGACCGCGTCGACGCGATAGCCGCCGAGGTACTCGAGGGCGACGACCTGCGCCCGTGCCATGCCGGGCGCGGCGATGCAGGTGGTGACCGGCACGAGGCGGGCGATGCGCTGCACCAGCGAGCGATAGCCGCGCGCGTTGTCGAACGGCGACAGAAGCAAGGTCATGACCAGCACCAGGCACAGCACGACGCCGCCGGCTGGCAGCACCAGGCTCTTCCAGAATGGATGCCGGTTGCGGCTGGCGCGCCAGCGCACGAGCCAGAGCCAGGCCAGGGTACCCGCCAGCGCGAAGGCGAGGGCGACGGCAGAGAAGCGATTGACATAGCCAGGAGAAAGTCTCGCGACGTTGGCTGCCAGCTTGGCCGGCACGCCGGTCTGCATTGCAATGTAGAACAGCCAACCGGTCGCTGCGGCGAGCGAGAAGAAGAAGACCGAGAACCAGTCGATTGCGGCCGACGCGCTGCGTTTCAGGGTCGGCAAGGCAAACGCCGCGAGCACCGCGATCGGCGGCAGCGCGAGCATCAGAGCGCGATCGCTTCCGGCCATCGCCACCCACGCGCCCAGGAGCGCGAAGGTGCAGCCGAGCGGCATCGCCAGATGCTCGCTCAACAGCCGGCGCCGCCACTGCCATAGCGTCCACAACGCCAGGATCCACGCCGGCCAGGCGAACCAGCTCAGCATGCGCAGGAGGCCGAAGATCTCGCTCGCATCGCGAAATCCGCCAAGCCGATTGGCCCATGCGCCGAGCGCGGTTGCCACCAGCGCGGCGACGGCCGCGCCAGCAACGAGGGCAGCGATCAGCCGGAGCGTGCCAGGCCTGTGCAAGCGCCAAGCCACGACCAAGGCGACCAGCGCAAGCAGGAGCGCGATGCTCGGCGCGCCGCTCGCCGCCAGTGCCGGCAAGGCAAGCGCCGTGGCGAGCGGGCCGGTGACCGGTCGATGCGGGCTGGCGGCGACGCCATAGAGGAAGAGGGCGATGGCGGCGAGTTGGGCGAGCTCCGGCGTCGTTTCATGACCGAGCTGAAGCAGCCCGAGCGACGCGATCAGCGCGAGCACCGCGCCGTCGGCGATCGCCCGCGCATAGTCGATCGGCATGGCCTCGCCACCGAAGGCGAAAGGCAGCGGCTGCGCCGACTCGGACCGCGCGAGATGGTAGGTGGCGTACCAGGTCAGCGCCAGCGCCAGCGCCAGCATGATCGCGAATGGCAGGCGCGCCGCAAAGGCCGGGTCGAGCCAGGGACTCGTCAGCTTGACGAAGAGCGCACCGATCCAATACGGCAGGAGAGCGCCATCGGCCGGCAAGCCGCCCACGGTCGGCGCGAACCAGGCGGTCTTGCCCTGCGCAATGTCGACGATGTAGCCGAACGCCGTGATGTCCGCGCTCTTCCAGGGATCGCGACCGAACAGGCCGGGCAGCACATAGGCCGCACAGACCAGCAACAGCGCCACGCGCGGCAAGGGCTGCGCTTCACGCTGGCTGACGAGCGCCGGGTTGGGGGAGTTCAAGGCATGGGGGGCGAGAGCACGCGCGATGATGCAGCGATGGCGGCCGATTCTGCACAGTGCAATCGCTCATCGACGCGCCGCCGACGTTAACGCACGCAAAGCTCGCGCTGCGCCCGAGCATGAAAAAGGCAGCCCGCAGGCTGCCTGTCCCGAGCATCCGGTTTTGCCTACTTCTTGGCCGTGAGGTGCGCAAACTTGTTGCGGAACTTCTCGACGCGGCCACCGAGCGAATCGACGCTCTTTTGCGTGCCGGTGTAGAACGGATGCGACTCGCTCGTGGTCTCGAGCTTGTAGAGCGGCAACTCGCGGCCGTCGTCCATGGTGATCTTCTCGCGCGTCTGGGCGCAGGAACGGGTCACGAACTTGAAGCCGTTCGACAGGTCCACGAAGCAGACTTCGCGGTACTCGGGATGGATGCCTTCTTTCATGGAAAACCTTTGAAGTTGAGCCCGGGAGCCACGCCGCAAAATCCGGCGCACTTTCCGAAAAGCCTTCGATTCTAGCTCAGCCGCCCCGGCGCATCATGTCGAAGAAGTCGTTGTTGTTCTTGGTCGCCTTCATCTTCTCGAGGATGAACTCCATCGCCTCGATCTCGTCCATTGAGTAGAGAAGCTTTCGAAGGATCCAGCTCTTCTGCAGGATCTCAGGTTTCAGCAGCAGTTCCTCGCGCCGGGTGCCCGACTTGTTGAGCAGGATCGACGGATAGACGCGCTTCTCTGACATGCGACGGTCGAGGTGGATCTCGCAGTTGCCGGTGCCCTTGAACTCTTCGTAAATCACCTCGTCCATGCGGCTGCCGGTCTCGACCAGCGCGGTGCCGATGATGGTGAGCGATCCGCCTTCCTCGATGTTGCGGGCGGCGCCGAAGAAGCGCTTCGGCCGCTGCAGGGCATTGGCGTCGACGCCGCCGGTCA
>DAIMIM010000082.1:0-10593 GCA_036722755.1 Caldimonas sp.
TCGTCGCGGATGTTGTACGAAAGATTGCCGACGTACAGTTTATTGCCCATGGGTGAACTCGTTTCCTGTTCTATGCCGAAATGTGGAGCTTCTACCCATCGTGAACCATTCAAGCGAAGGCGCTGCTTCCATACACAGACTGGCGAATATAAATGAAGTGGAAAAAAAACCGCACATGGAAGCCATGTATTTGTTGCTTTTTGGATTGAGACGTGTCTGAGCCACCACCACGCATCGCCAGCCTCGTGCCGAGCGTGACGGAGCTCGTCGTCGCGCTGGGCCTGGGAGGCCATCTGGTCGCTCGCACGGGCTTCTGCATTCACCCGGCCGACGCGCTGACGGCGGTACCGAAGGTGGGCGGCACCAAGACCGTCAACCTGGCGAAGCTGCGCCGGCTCGCGCCAACGCACGTCATCGTCAACCTCGACGAAAACCGGAAAAGCGACGTCGGGGCGATCGAGGCCTGGACCGGCAAGCCCCCGGAGATCGTCGCGACACATCCGATCGATTCCGACGACAACCTCGCCCTGATCGCCCAGCTGGCGACGGTATTCGCCGGCGTGCCGGGCGTCGCCGAACGCGCCGCCGCGTTGAGCGGCGCCTTGCGACGCGAGCTGGCGCTGACTGGCCCAGCCGGCCGCCCGATGTGTCGGGTGCTTTACCTGATCTGGCACGACCCGTGGATGACGGTCGCGCGCGACACCTACATCTCGCGCATGCTCTGCCGCATCCACTGGCTGACCCAGCCCGACCTCGAGGGCGGCGCCACCGGTGCGGCGCGCTATCCGGCGCTGGCGGGCGACGAGCCCTGGCTGGCCGATGTCGAGCGCGTTCTCCTGAGCTCCGAGCCTTTTGCCTTCAGCGACGCGCATGCGGCCGCCGCGCAGGTGCTTTGCCCGAACGCGCGGGTCGACCGCGTCGATGGCGAGCTGCTGAGCTGGTACGGCGCTCGCGCCGTCGCCGGCCTCGGCTATCTGCGCGCGCTGGCCGACGACAATCGCCCAGCCGCGTAGACCTCGCCCCGCCCGCCGATCACCCATGGACATCCTGAAGCCGCTCATCGCGCTGCTGGCCATCGTCAATCCGATCGGCGTGATTCCCTTCTACATCCACTTCACTCAGGGCTTCAGCCGGGAGCAGCGCCGGCGCACGATCCACGTCGCCGCGTTCGGCGCCTTCATCGTCATCGCCGTGAGCGCGCTGGCCGGCCTGCGCATCATCGAGTTCTTCGGCATCTCGCTGGCCTCGTTCCAGGTGGGCGGCGGCATGCTGCTGCTGATCTCGTCGCTGCAGATGCTCAACGCCCAGCCGGCGGAGAGCCGCAGCACCGACCTGGCCGAGGGCAGCGAGAAGGTCGATGCGGGCGACTCCATCGCTATTGTTCCGCTGACCATTCCCTTGCTCACCGGGCCGGCGACGATCTCGACCATGGTGATCTACGCGCAGAAGACGAGGCACTGGTGGGAGCTCGCCGTGCTGGTCGGTTACGGCGTCGTCATCGGCTTGGCGGTCTGGATCTCGTTCGCGCTTTCGGGCCGCATCGCCCGGGCGATCGGCCCGACCGGCATCAACGTCATGACGCGGATCATGGGGCTGCTGCTGGCCGCGCTCGCGGTGGAGGTGATGTCGGAAGGGCTCTCGAAGCTCTTTCCGGGCCTGGTGGGAGCGGCGCGATGAAAGCATCCCTCACGGGCAGCGGCGCCGCCTACGACTACATCGTCTGCGGCGCCGGCACCGCCGGCTGCCTGCTCGCCAACCGGCTGAGCGCCGACCCGTCGAAGCACGTGTTGCTGATCGAGGCCGGCGGCAACGACGATTACATCTGGGTGCATATTCCGGTCGGCTATCTGTACTGCATCGGCAACCCGCGCACCGACTGGCTCTACGCCACCGAGCCCGCCGCCGGCCTGAACGGCCGGAGCCTGCGCTACCCGCGCGGCAAGGTGCTCGGCGGCTCGAGCAGCATCAACGGCATGATCTACATGCGCGGCCAGGCCCGCGACTACGACGGCTGGGGCCGCGGCGACGGCAGCGGCCCCAACCCGGGCTGGAGCTGGACCGAGTGCCTGCCCAACTTCCTGAAGCACGAAGACTTCTACAAAGGCGCCGATGCGTTCCATGCCGCGCCCGGGTTCGATCCGACTGGCAAGCGCCAGGGCGGCGAATGGCGCGTCGAGAAGCAGCGCCTGCGCTGGGACGTGCTCGACGCCTTCGCGGCCGCCGCCCGCCAGGCCGGAATTCCCGCCAGCACCGATTTCAACCGCGGCGACAACGAAGGCGTGGGCTACTTCGACGTCAATCAGCGCGCCGGCATCCGCTGGAACGCGACCAAGGCGTTCCTGCGCCCGGTGCAGCGGCGCGACAACCTGCAACTCTGGACCGGCGCGCACATCGAGCGCGTCACGCTCGACGCCGAAGGCCGCGCCTCCGGCGTCTCGGTTTCGCCGCTCGGCGGCGGCGCCAGCGTCGCAGCGACGCTGCGGCCGGGCGGCGAGGTGGTGCTGGCGACCGGCTCGATCGGCACGCCGCAGCTCCTGCAGCTTTCTGGCATCGGCCCGGCCGAGCTGCTGCGCGCCAACGGCATTGCCGTGCGCCACGCGCTGCCGGGCGTCGGCGCCAACCTGCAGGACCACTTGCAGATCCGCGCCGTCTACGGCGTCGAAGGCGTGCGCACGCTCAACCGGATGGCGTCGTCGCTCTGGGGCAAGGCGATGATCGGCCTGCACTACGCCTGGAAGCGCGCCGGGCCGATGAGCATGGCGCCCTCGCAGCTCGGCGCCTTCACGCGCAGCAGCGCCGACCGGCCGCACGCCAATCTCGAGTACCACGTGCAGCCGCTCTCGCTCGATGCGTTCGGCGAGCCGCTGCACGCGTTCAACGCCTTCACGGCCAGCGTGTGCAACCTGAACCCGACCAGCCGCGGCCACGTGCGTATCGCCTCGCCCGATGCATCGAAGGCGCCGCGCATCGCGCCCGACTACCTCGCGACCGATGAAGACCGGCTGGTTGCCGCAGAAAGCCTGCGCGTGACGCGGCGCATCGTCGCCCAACCGGCGCTTGCGCCTTACAAGCCGCGCGAGATCAAGCCGGGCATCGAGTTCGAGAGCGACGCCGAGCTGGCGCAGCTGGCGGGCGACATCGGCACGACCATCTTCCATCCGGTGGGCACGGCGAAGATGGGGCCGGCTTCGGATGCGCAGGCGGTCGTCGATGCGCGGCTGCGCGTGCACGGCGTGCCGGGGCTGCGCGTCGTCGACGCGAGCGTGATGCCGACGATCACGAGCGGCAACACCAACGCACCGACGCTGATGATCGCGGAGCGCGGGGCGGAGTGGATCCTCGCCGGTCACTAGCCTTGGCGGCGTTCAGGTCTGGGTGGCGACTGCTGCTCGTCCGGCGTCGGCCACGCTGAATATTTGAGTCGAGTTCGTCGGATACCGGTTGGCTTCCGTCTCAGTGCAACGTCTGTTGCTCCGGGGACTTGAGTTTCGCCAGCACGTGGGCACGGTGCAGGGCGCGCGCCTCGGTTGCGTCATGCATCGGGCATTCGTAGATCTCGACCTCGCCGTTCGGAGGAGTCACGACGATGCGAGCATGCCACCCTTGGTTGCATCGGACGCTGCCGATCCATAGTGCGGCGCAGCGACCATCGGGCCACGGGATGTAGACGTCCGACATGGCAGTAGCGTGCCTTGTGGTCTGTCAAAGAAAAATCACCCATCCCGCACCCTTTTGTGGGTACCCGCCTCCAGGTTTTGCGCACGTAGACTTCTGGACGCCTCGTCGATGCCATCTGCGCCATGCCCAGGCGCTCGGCCGAAGCGCTGCTGGCCGGCGACGCGCGCGACACCGAGGCCCTGCTACGCTTGGCCGAGCGCCTCCTCGGCGGGCAACGCGCACCGCTCGGCGCCGACATCGTCGGCCTCCTTCATGGCATGACGGTCAAACGACCTGGGAGCCCGCCCCGATGACCACCTCTGCCCATCCCGCAGCCTCGGCCGCCGCTGTGCCAACAGACCTCGCCGATTGCAGCGCCACGCAACTGTTGCAGCTCTATCGCTCCGGCCGCGCATCGCCGGTCGAGGCCACGCGCGCCGTGCTCGCCCGTATCGAGCGGCTCGATCCAACGTTGAACGCCTTCAGCTTTCTCGCGCCCGAGCAAGCGCTGCAATCGGCCGGCCAAAGCGAAGCGCGATGGACGCGCAACGCACCTTGCGGCGATCTCGACGGCGTGCCGGCGTCGATCAAGGATCTCATCGTGGTCAAGGGCTGGCCGACCTTGCGCGGCTCGCGCACGGTCGATCCGGCACAGGCATGGGACGTCGATGCACCGGCTTCGGCGCGCCTGCGCGAGGCCGGTGCGGTGCTCCTCGGCAAGACGACGACGCCAGAGTTCGGCTGCAAGGGCGAGACCAATTCGCCGCTCACCGGCATCACGCGCAACCCGTGGAATCCGGCGAAGACCTCGGGTGGTTCGTCGGGCGGCACGGCGGCCGCGGTGGCCTCGGGCATGGGGCCGATCTCGGTCGGCACCGATGGCGCGGGCAGCGTGCGCATTCCCGCCGCCTTCTGCGGCAACTTCGGGCTGAAGCCGAGCTTCGGCCGCGTGCCGGCGTTTCCACTCTCGCCGATGGGCAGCGTCGCGCACCTCGGGCCGCACGCGATGAGCGTCGCCGACGCGGCGCTGATGATGAATGTGCTCAAACGCCCCGACGCGCGCGACTGGACGTCGCTGCCCGACGACGACAGCGATTACACGCACGGCCTCGACGCCGGAATTCGCGGCCTGCGCATCGCCTTCTCGCCGGCGCTCGGCTATGCGAAGGGCATTCATCCCGGCGTCGCCGCGGCGGTCGCGGCCGCGGTGCGCGATCTCGAAGCACTCGGCGCGCATGTCGAGGCGGTCGACCCGGGCTTCGCCGATCCGCTCGAGATCACGACGGGGCTGTGGTTCGCCGGCGCGCACGCGATCTGGAGCGCGCTGAGCGCCGGGCAGCAAGCCGTCGTCGACCCCGACTTTCGTGCCGAGGTGGCGCTCGGCGCCACGCTGAGCGCGCTCGACGTGCATCGGCTCCAACTGCGCCGCGGCGAGCTCGGCTCGCACATGCGCCAGTTCATGCAGCGCTTCGATCTGCTCGTGACGCCGGCGATGCCTGGGCCGGCATTCGATGCGCTGCCCGCCGGCCACGCGCCGATGAACGCCGAAGCGATGCTCGGCTGGTCGCCTTTCAGCTATCCGTTCAACCTCACCCAGCAGCCCGCCTGCACGATCCCGTGCGGCCTCACGGCAGAGGGCTTGCCGATCGGCCTGCAGCTGGTCGGGCCGATGTTCGGCGATGCGCTGGTGCTGCGAGCGGCGCGTGCCTACGAAAGCGTGCGGCCGATCCCGCGGCCACGGCTGGCCGGCAGCCACTGAGGGCGACGGCGGTGCGACGGCGCGCCGCTCACTTGGCCATGAGGTTCGGCAGCCAGAGCGACATGCCCGGCCAATAGGTGACGAGGCCGAGGAAGACCAGCATGGTCAAGAGCCATGGCCAGACCGCGATCGTCAGCTCGGTGATTCCCATCTTGGTGATGCCCGAGGCGACGTAGAGGTTGAGGCCGACCGGCGGATGGCACATGCCCACTTCCATGTTGACGACGATCAGGATGCCGAAGTGGACCGGGTTGACGCCGAGCTTGACGGCCACCGGAAAGAGGATCGGCGCCATGATGAGGACGATCGACGACGGCTCCATCACGTTGCCGGCGATCAGCAGCAGCACGTTGACGACGAGCAGGAAGCCGACCGGGCCGAGGCCCATGCCGATCAGCCAGTCGGCCAGCTGCTGCGGAATGCGCTCGTTGGACAGCACGAACGAGAACAGCACCGCGTTGGTGATGATGTAGAGCAGCATCGCGCTCATGTTGGCCGACTGCAGCAGCACGCGCGGCACATCCTTGAGCGTGAGGTCGCGGTAGACGAACACGGCGATGAAGAAGGCGTAGACCGCGGCCATCGCCGCCGCCTCGGTCGGCGTGAACAGGCCCGTGTAGATGCCGCCCATGACGACGACGATCAGCAGCAGCCCCCAGAACGAGTCGCGAAACGCCCTGAAGCGGACCGCCCAGGTCGCCTTCGGCTGGCGCGGGTAGTCGTTCTTGCGCGCGCGCCACCAGGTCGTCGCGCCGAGCATCGTCGCCAGCACGATGCCGGGGATCACGCCGGCGATGAACAGCTTGCCGACCGAGGTGTTGGTCGAGACCGAATACATGACCATCACGATCGACGGCGGGATCAGGATGCCGAGCGCGCCCGAGGTGGTGATGACGCCGGCGCCGAAGCGCGGCGGAAAGCCGGCCTTGACCATCGCCGGCAGGAGGATCGAGCCGATCGCGATGACGCAGGCCGGCGACGATCCCGAGAGCGCCGCGAACATCGCGCAGGCAAGCACGGCGGCGAGGCCGAGGCCGCCGTACCAATGCCCGATCAGCGAGGTCGCGAAGGCGATCATCCGTTTCGCGACGCCGCCGTGCGTGAGGAAGTTGCCGGCGAGGATGAAGAACGGGATCGCCATGATCTCGAAGTTCTCGAGACCGGTGAAGAGCTTGAGCGCCACCGCCTGCACCGGCACGTCGGTGAAGGCGAAGATGAAGGTGAGCACCGTCAGGCCGAGCGCGATCGAGATCGGCATGCCCGTGAGCATGAGCACCACGAGCAGGCCGAACAGGATGAGGCCGTTCATGGTGCGTGCGGCGCCAGGTCCTGCGGCGTCACCTCGTCGAGGCCCTCGACGAAGGAATGGTCGTGCTTCGGCAATTCACCGGTGTGCCAGAACGCCCACGCGACCTGCAGGAAGCGAAAGCACATCAGCGCCGAGCCAAGCGGAATCGCCAGGTAAATCACCCACGTCGGCCACTCGAGGTCGGGTGTCGTCGGCCCGGTCGTCAGGCCGTCGAGAGGCAGGCCGAGCACGTGGAAGAACGCGTAGTGGGCGCCGTTGTCCCAGACGAAATTGGCGCCGAGCAGCGCGATCGTGCCGGTGAAGAGCGCGCCCGCCGAAAGACCGAAGAGGACGAAGCGGGCGCGGTTCCTGTCCTTCATGCGATTGATGAAGACATCGATGCCGACGTGGATGCCGGTGCGCACGCCATAGGCGGCACCGAATTTCGCCATCCAGACGAAGAGATAGATCGTCGCTTCCTGCGCCCACGAGAAGTTGAGCGAGAGAAGCCAGTCCTGCAGGCCCGGAATCGCCACGCCCGACAGGTAGCGGTGCAGCACGGCAAGGAAGACGATGATCGTCGCCACGCCCATCAGCGAGGCGATGAACCACTCCTCGAGATGGTCGAGGATCTTCATCGCCCGCACGCGATCAGATCTTGGCGGGGTCGAAGCCGGTTTCCTTGTAGACCGCCTGCAGGATCTCGCTGCCGACGCGCGGCTCCATCTCCTTGTGCACCTTCACCAGGGCGCGCTTCCACGGCGCCTTCTGCTCTTTGGTCAGCGTCAGGATCTCGGTCTTGCCGGTGGCGCGGATCTTGGCGAGCGCATCTTCGTTGTCCCTGAAGGCGCTGTCGTTGGTGAACTTGGTCGCGTCGGCCATTGCCTGGGTCAGCTGGGCGCGGATGTCGGCGGGCAGGCCGTCCCAGAACTTCTTGTTGACGACGACCGCATAGCCGATGAAGCCGTGATCGGTGATGGTGACGTTCTTCTGCACCTCGTTCATCTTCTGCGAGTACAGATTCGAGTGCGGGTTCTCGGTGCCGTCGACGACGCCGGTCTGCAGCGCCTGGTAGACCTCCGAGAAGGCCATCACCTGCGGGATGGCGCCGAGGGCGCGCATCTGCGCCTCGAGCACCTTCGAGCTCTGGATGCGCATCTTCAGGCCCTTCAGGTCCTCGGGCCTGGCCATCTTGCGGTTCGACGACAACGACTTGAAGCCGTTGTCCCAGAACGCCAGCCCGCTGATGCCCTTGGCGTCGAGCTTGGCCAACAGGCCCTGGCCGACCGGCCCCAGCTGGACCTTGTGCAGCTCGTCGAAGCTGTCGAACAGGTAGGGGAAGTCGAAGACCTCGAACTCCTTCACGCCGAGCGGCGCGAACTTGGAGAGCGAGGGCGCGAGCATCTGCACCGAGCCGAGCTGCAGCGCTTCCATCTCCTCCTTGTCCTTGTAGAGCTGGCTGTTCGGATAGACCTCGACCTTGACGCGGCCCTTGGTCAGCTCGGCGGCGCGTTTGGCGAAGAACTCCGAGCCGTTGCCCTTCGGCGTGTCGACCGCGACGACGTGGCTGAACTTGATGACGATCGGCGCCTGCGCGAAGGCGCGCGGGGCGGCGAGTGCGAGGGCGGTGGCAGCGAGCGCGGTGCGGCGGGTGGTGGCGGTCAAGGTCGTCTCCTGCAGATGCGAGGCCGCCGTGTCGCGGCAGCGCCGGATTGTGGTGCGCGGACGAGCGTCCGCGCATGCTGGTAATCCCAAGGCCGGCGCGCCTTGCCTGACCCAGACTCGAGGCTTCGGCACCGATGCGATCGACCCCAATGAGCGGCAAGCCTTTTCTGGCGTTCGCCTGCGCCCACCTGTGCGACGAGCGGCTCTTTGCGCCGCAGATCGCCGCGTTGGCTGGTACGCATGACTGCCGCGCATTCGTCTTTCGCGAGCAGGACTCCCTGGGCGCCATGGCCGAGGCCCTGCTTGCCGCGACCCCGACGCGCTTCACGCTGATCGGCCTGTCGCTCGGCGGCTACGTCGCGCTCGAGGTCGTTCGCCGACAGCCGCGGCGTCTCGAGCGGCTGGCCTTGCTCGACACGACCGCGGCCGCCGACTCGGCGGTGCGCCGGGCTGGCCGCAGCGCCGACATCGCCAAGGTCGAGCGCGGCGGCATCGAGGCGCTGATCCCGGATCTGCCGGCGCGCTGGTTGCTGCCGGCGCATGCCCTGCGCGACGATCTGACGACGCTGATGGCCGACATGGCGCGCGGCGTCGGAGCCGCCGGGCAGCGACACCAGCAACAGGCGATGCTCGGTCGTCCGGATTCGCATGGCGACCTGTCGAGCTTGCGCATTCCCGCGCTCGTGCTGTGCGGTGAGCAGGATCTGCTCACGCCGCTCGCCGATCACCAGGCCATCGCTGCGCGCATCGCCGGCGCGCAGTTGTCGGTCGTTCCCGACTGCGGGCATCTCTCGACCATCGAGCAGCCGGCGGCGGTCAATCGCATCCTGATGCAATGGCTGGCATCGACGGCCAGCCTGCCGAAGCCCGCGCCCTAGGCAGCGGCATCGCCCGGGCGGCTCTCCATCCTGAAGTGCTTGGACAGCTTGATCCCCTGTCCCTGATACGAGGAATTCGAGTGCCGCCCGTACAGGACCGTCGGCACCGACGTCAGCCGCTCGTATTGCAATCGGCCGACGAGCTGGCCGTGCTCGAGGACGAACGGCACCTCGTAGGAGCGCACTTCCAGCACGGCGCGCGAGCCCTCGCCGCCGGCATCCGAATGGCCGAAGCCCGGGTCGAAGAAACCGGCGTAGTGGACCCGGAACTCGCCGACGAGCGTGTCGTAGGCGATCATCTCCGCGGCGTAGCGCGGCGGAATGCGCACCGCTTCACGCGACGCCAGGATGTAGAACTCGGCCGGGTCGAGGATCAGGCCGCCGCGCCGCGGCGCCAGCACCGGCTCCCAGTAGTCGCGCATGTCGTAGTGGGCGACCCGGTCGATGTCGACGAGGCCCGAGTGGTTCTTGGCCCGGTAGCCGACGACGCCGCCCGATTGCCGTCCCTCGAGGTCGACCGACACCGGAACTCCGCTCGTGATCTCGTGCGTGGGCACGCCGTCCTCGTTGTCGAGCGCCTCGACGAGCTGGTATTGCTCCTGGAGCTTGCGCATCAGGTTGTCGCTGGTCGGCGGCTTGCCGCGCCGCACCCGCAACTGGCTCAGCCGCGAGCCGGTGCGCACCAGAACGCTGAAGGTGCGCGGCGAGACCTCGGCGTAGAGCTGGCCGCTGTACTGCTCGGGCACCTGGTCGAAGGCGACGCCGTGGTCGGTGATCAGACGCGTGAAGATGTCGAGCCGCCCGGTCGAGCTCTTCGGGTTGCCCGTGGCCGACATGCGGTGGCGCAGGTCGAGCACCTCGAGCAGGGGAACGATGTAGACGCAGCCACGCTCGAGCACCGCGCCTTGCGTGATGTCCATCTCGTGCATTGCGAACTCGTCGAGCTTTTGCCGAACGGTGCCGGCGCCGGGCAGGAAGCTGGCGCGCACCCGGTAGGCCTTCGGGCCGAGCCGCAGGTCGAGGCTGGCCGGCTGAAACTGGTCGTCGGCGATGCTCTCGAGGCCGCTGATCTCCTTGCGCGACACCATCGCCCGCAGCTCCTGGCTCGGCAGGATGCCGGTCGAGTGGGACGGGTCGGCGGCGTCGTCGGAGCTGTTGTCGGCCGGCCGCCGTTCGTCTGCGCCGTGGCGGGCCGGATCGCCCAGGTCGAGGCTCGCGCTTTGCGGTGGCGTCGCCATCTCACTCGATCGCCTTGACGATGTCCTCGACCACCTTCTTCGCGTCGCCGAACACCATCATCGTCTTGTCCATGTAGAAGAGCTCGTTGTCGAGGCCGGCGTAGCCCG
>DAIMIM010000083.1:0-10552 GCA_036722755.1 Caldimonas sp.
CGCCGAGGATGACGTTGAAGAACGAGCGGTTCATCGCCTTGCACATGATGTAGCTCAGGATCGCGCCCGACGAGCCGACCAGCGAGCCGGCGATGATGAGCATCGCGTTGTTGAGCGAGAAGCCGATGCCGGCGGCGGCCCAGCCCGAGTAGCTGTTGAGCATCGACACGACCACTGGCATGTCGGCGCCGCCGATCGGGATGATGATGAGCACGCCGAGCACGAAGGCGAGCGCCAGCACGAGGTAGAAGTCGGTCTGCGCCTGCGACAGCGTGTAGCCGACGATGAAGGCGAGCATCGCGACCGCCAGCAGCAGGTTCAGCCAGTGCTGGCCCTTGAACGTCACCGGCGCGCCCCGGAAGACGCGGATCTTGTACTTGCCCGAGAGCTTGCCGAAGGCGATGACCGAGCCGCTGAAGGTGATCGCGCCGATCGCGGCGCCGAGAATCAGCTCGAGCCGGTTGCCGGGCGGAATCGCGTCGATGGCGGCGCCGGCGGCTCGACCGCCGCGGCCACGGCGATGAAGACCGCCGCCAGGCCGATCATGCTGTGGAAGAACGCGACCAGCTCGGGCATCGCCGTCATCTCGACGGTGCGCGCGCGCCAGGCGCCGTAGCCGCCGCCGACGACGACGCCGAGCGCCACGAAGCCGAGGCCGGCGGTGGGCGAGAGGCCATACGAATCGATCAGCTCGACGATCAGCGCGGCGGTCGTCAGTGCGGCGATCGCCATGCCGGTCATGCCGAAGAGGTTGCCGCGGATCGAGGTCGTGGGATGGCTCAGGCCCTTCAGGGCCTGGATGAAGCAGACGCTCGCGACGAGATAGAGCAGCGTGACGAGATTGAGGCTCATTTGGCTGCGCTCTCCGTCGGCGCCGGCTTCCTGTCCTTCTTTCTGAACATCTCGAGCATGCGTCGCGTCACCAAAAAGCCGCCGAACACGTTCACCGACGCGAGCGCGACGGCGAGCACGCCCATCGTCTTGCCGAGCGTCGTCTCGGTGAGCGCGGCGGCGAGCATCGCGCCGACGATGACGATCGCCGAGATCGCGTTGGTGACAGCCATCAGGGGCGTGTGCAGCGCAGGCGTCACGGTCCAGACGACGTGGTAGCCGACGTAGATCGCGAGCACGAAGATGATGAGGTTGATAACGGTGTGGGAGACGGGATCCATGGTGTTCTCGCTGTTCTCTGAGTTCGCGTCGCGTTCGCGGCGCGCCTACTTGCGCTTGACCTCGCCGCCTTGCGTCATCAGGCAGGCGGCGACGATGTCGTCGTCCATCGGCACGGCAAAGCCGGCGTCCTTGGGCAACACGAGCTTCAGGAAATCGAGCACGTTGCGCGCGTAGAGCGACGAGGCGTCGGCGCCGACCCGTGCCGCCAGGTTGGTCTCGCCGATGATCGTCACGCCGTGCACGACGACGGTCTTGTCGGCCTGGCTGAGCGGCGTGTTTCCGCCGACGCCCTCGGGCCCCTTGCCGGCCGCGATATCGACGATCACCGAGCCCGGCTTCATCGACTTCACCATCGCTTCGGTGACGAGCACCGGCGCGGCGCGGCCCGGGATCAGCGCCGTCGTGATGACGATGTCGGCGGCGGCCACCCGCTTGGCCACCTCGACCGTCTGCCGGTCGAGCCAGCTCTGCGGCATCGCCTTGGCATAGCCGCCGGCGCCGACCGCCGCTTCCTTTTCCTCGGCGGTGTCGTAGGTCACCTCGATGAATTTGGCGCCGAGCGACTCGACCTGCTCCTTCACGCTCGGGCGCACGTCGCTCGCTTCGATCACGGCGCCGAGCCGCTTGGCGGTGGCGATCGCCTGCAGGCCGGCGACGCCGACGCCGAGGACGACGACGCGCGCCGCCTTGACCGTGCCCGCGGCCGTCATCAGCATCGGGAAGAAGCGCTGGTAGGTATTGGCGGCCATCATGACCGCCTTGTAGCCGGCGATGTTGGCCTGGCTCGACAGCACGTCCATGCTCTGCGCACGCGTCGTGCGGGGCGCCGCCTCGAGCGCGAAGCTGGTCAGCCCCGCCGCGGCGAGCGCATCGAGCCCGGCGCGATCGAACGGGTTGAGCATGCCGACGAGATTCGCGCCGCTCTTCATCAGGGCGAGCTCGCCGGCATCGGGCGAGCGCACCTTCAGGACCAGATCGCAGGCGAACGCACCCGATCGATCGACGATCTCGGCGCCGGCGGCCGTGTAGGCCGCGTCGGTGATGCTGGCGGCGACGCCGGCGCCCGACTCGACGCGGATGGCATGCCCCTGGGCCGTGAGCTTCTTGGTGGTTTCGGGCGTGACGGCAACGCGCGTCTCGCCGGTTGCCGTCTCGCGCGGCACGCCGATCAACATGTTCTCGCCTCCCCGTCCTCTCGACCAATGAACGGCGGGAGCTTACACAAAAGGGCGTCTCACGATCCCGGCGGCCACGCCCCGACTAGCATCGCCGCATGACAGAGCGCCGGAAGCCGGCGTCCGACCGACAATCGACGACCATGCCCGCCCGCCTTCTCATCGTCGAAGACGACTACCCGATCGCCACCAATCTTTTCACCTATTTCGAGCGCAAGGGCTTCGACGTCGAGGTCGTCTACAGCGGCCAGGCGGCGCTGCACCGCTGCAGCGTCGAACGGTTCGATCTCGTCATGCTCGACCTCGGCCTTCCCGGCATCGACGGGCTCTCGTTTCTGCAACGCCTGCGCAGCGAGCTTCGCGTCGCGACGCCGGTGCTCGTCCTGTCGGCACGCAGCGATCTGTCCGACAAGCTGGCCGGCTTCGAGCAGGGCGCCGACGACTACCTGACCAAGCCGTTCGCGCTGGCCGAAGTCGAGGCACGCGTGCGTGCCCTGCTGAACCGCTCGCGCGGCGAGGCCTTCGTCGATCCGGTGCGCCGCTTCGGCGCGCTTGTCTTCGACACCGCGGAGTTGCAGGCCTCCGTCGCCGGCGTGCCGGTGCGCCTGACGCCGAAGGCGGCCCAGCTCCTCGACCTGTTCATGCGCCGGCCCAACCAGCTCGTGCGCCGCAACGAGATCGAACAGGCGCTCTGGGGCAACGAGGCGCCGCAGGCCGACGCGCTGCGCAGCCAGGTGCACGCGTTGCGCAAGGCGCTCGCCGACGCCGGCTTCAACGGCATCGAGACGGTGCACGGCATCGGCTACCGCATCGTCGAACGCGGCGAGCCCGAATGAAGCCCGTCGGCCTGGGCTGGATCGCTCTGCCGGGGCGCTTGACCTTGATGCGGCGGGTCGTCTGGGCGGTCACCGGGACGGTGGCGCTCCTGGTCGGCCTGCAGACGGCGCTCGCCTTCGTGGCCATGAACGTGCAGGAAGACGAGCTCACCAACGACCTGCTGCGCCGCGAAGTGCAGGAGATCGTCGAGCAGATCCTGCTGCCCGGCCTGATGCCGGTCGGCTCGCTCGTCACGTCGCCGCGCGTGACCGCGTACCTGAGCCGGGGACAGGAGGGCATCGGCGCCGTCCCGGTGCCGATCCGCGATCTCGCTCCGGGTCTTCACGAGACCCGCTCGGGCAGTCACGAATGGCACGTCGCGGTCCTCGACACGGTGGACGGCCGCCTGCGCGTCGTTCTCGACGCAACCGAATCGGAGGCCCGCGTTTACCGTTTCGGCTACACGCTCCTGGGAATCTGGGCGGTCTGCGTCGTCGCGACAGCGTGGATCGCGCGCGGCGTCGCCCTGATCGCGGTCGGCCCGATGGTCGAGGTGACGCGCAGCATCGCCAGCTGGGCCCCGGAGGCGGCGCCGCGCAGCGGTTATCCGCCCGACGAAGCGGGCATGCTGATGGAAGCGTTCAATCGTTTCCGCGATCGTGCCGACGACGCCGTGGCGCGCGAGCGCGAGTTCGCCGCCAACCTCGACCACGAGATCCGCACGCCGCTCACGACGATCCGCACCGACACCGAGCTGATCGCCCTCGAGGGGCCGCTCGCACCGGGCCAGCAGCGGCGGCTCGAGCGCATCGTCGCCTCGGTCGACGAGATCATCGGCACGACCGAATCGACGCTGTCCTCGAGCACCGGGCGCGCCTCGGACCCCGAGCGCGCCGACTTGCGCGACTGCGTGCAGACGGCCTGCGCGGCGATGGCGGACCGCGCCGCGTCGCACGGCTTGCGCATCGCCATCGATGTCACGGCCGACGACACGGTCGTGCTCGACCGCCAGGCGCTGCTCACGGTGTGCCGCAATCTCGTCCGCAACGCCATCGAGCACGCCGCGCCGGCGACGCTGACGATCTCGGGCGGCCGCGGCGGGCTCACCTTCCGCGACGACGGTGTCGGCATCCCGGCGGCGTTGTTGCCGTTCGTGTTCGAGCGCTACCACCGCGGCCATCGGGTCGACGACGGGCCGGCATCGACGGCCTCGCGACGCGGCCTCGGCCTGGCGATCGCGCGGCGCCTCTGCGACATCCAGGGCTGGCGGCTGACGGTGGCGTCGTCGGTCGAGGCGCCGGACCGGGGCACCGCGTTTCGCATCGAGTTCGCCGCGCAGAACGACGATGCGGGCAACGCTGCCCCCCTCGTTCGCCCCGATGCGCGCACGGTTGCGACAGCCGGCTGAGGCGGCGTCGCGCACAAGCACGGCCGGGCTTGGGCATACTGCCCCTTTGCCCAGGGAGCGACGATGAAAGTGCATGCCGTAGCCAGGGTTCGCCTCGATGTCGATGGGCGGATCACCGGCGTCGAGTGGGGACCGGTCAACACGCAGACGAACGAGTGGCACACCGAGCCGCAAATTGCCGACGTGTCCGAAGTCGTCAACGCCCTGCACCGCGGCGAGGACGTGTTCGCCCTCTTTCCGACGCCGCACGGCATGATGCCGGGCCGGCGATTCCGGATCGTCACCTACGACAACGGCTGGCAGACCGTGACGCTCGACGGCTCGCCGACGCACGAGCACGAGGTCCACGACATGCTGCACGTCGAGGACTAGGCTCCCGGCCGGACAGGTCGCGCCAGCCATGGCCACGCTCGCACCGGGCGACCGCCTGCTCGTGGCGTGCCTGTGCGCCGACTGGTGCGGCAGTTGCCGCGAGTACCGGTCGACCTTCGACGCGCTGGCGGCGCGCTTCGCCGGCGAAGCGCATTTCGTCTGGCTCGACGTGGAAGACGAGGCCGACGTTCTCGGCGACCCCGACATCGAGAATTTTCCGACCCTGCTGATCGCACGGGGCGGGTCGCCGCTCTTCTTCGGCGCGGTGACGCCGCAGCCGCAGACCGCCGAGCGCCTCGTGCTGGGTGCCATCGCCGGCGACCTGGTGCCCGTGCGCGACGAGCTCGCCATCGCATTGGCGCTTCGCGTCCGCCGCAAGTCGGCCCTGTCCTCGAGCGAGTAGAGGCACGTTCGCCGGCATAAGCATGGAACGATTCCATCGCTGCGCGCCGGCTGGTGCCCGATGGGGCCGCCCTAACATGCAGTGCTCACTTCAAGCCAGCCCGCCGAGGCCGCCATGCGATTCACCCGAACCCGTTCCGTTGTCTCCCGTCGCGTCGCGCTCGTGCGCAGCGCCGCCGCCGCGGCGACGCTCGCCTTCGCCTCGGCCGCGTCGTTCGCTGCCGGGCCGACGCTTCTCAACGTCAGCTACGACGTCGCGCGCGAGCTCTACAAGGACATCAACCCCGCGTTCCAGCGCGCGTACAAGCAGCAGTCCGGCGAGGACGTGAAGATCGAGCAATCGCACGGCGGCTCCAGCAAGCAGGCGCGCGCCGTGCTCGACGGCCTCGAGGCCGACGTGGTGACGATGAACCAGGCAAGCGACATCGACGTGCTCGCCACGCGCGGCAAGCTGCTGCCCGCGGACTGGGCAAAACGCCTGCCGAACAACTCGGCGCCGACCACCTCGGTCACCGTCATCCTGGTTCGCAAGGGCAATCCGAAAGGCATCCACGACTGGGCCGATCTGGCCAGGCCGGGCACCAGCGTCGTCATTCCCAATCCGAAGGTGACGGGCAACGGGCGCTACACCTACGTCGCCGCCTGGGGCTCGGTGCTGAAGGCCGGCGGCACGCCGGCGCAGGCCAGGGAGCTGGTGCGCGGCATCTTCGCCAACGTGCCGGTGTTCGACGGCGGCGGCCGTGCCGCGACCACAACCTTCGCGCAGCGCGGCATCGGCGACGCCCTCTGCACCTTCGAGAGCGAGGTCAACCTGATCGAGGCGGAGTTCGGCGACGGCTTCGAGGTCGTCTATCCGAAGTCGACGATCCTGGCCGAGAACCCGGTCGCCGTGATCGACAAGGTCGTCGACAAGAAAGGCACGCGCAAGGAGGCCGAGGCCTACCTCAAGTTCCTCTGGAGCGACGAGGCGCAGGAGATCGCGGCCAGGCACCAGCTGCGGCCGCGCTCGCCGGCGCTGCTGGCCAGGTACGCGAAGGGCTTCCCGAAGGTCACGACCTTCACGATCGACGAATTTTTCGGCGGTTGGACCAGGGCGCAGAAGGAGCATTTCGACGACGGCGGCATCTACGACCAGATCCTCGCCGCCGCGAAGAAATAGCGCCGCCGCGCGGAGCTCGGCCATGGTCCTCTCGCGCGCGCTGCACAAGCGCTACAGCGTGCTGCCGGGGTTCGATCTCGCGCTCGGCTTCACGCTGCTCTACCTCTCGTTCATCGTCCTGATCCCGCTCGCGGCGGCGTTCCTCAAGACCTTCACGATGAGCTGGCCGGCGTTCTGGGACGCGGTCAGCTCGCCGCGCGTCGTCGCGTCGTATCGCCTCACCTTCGGCGCCTCGTTCGCCGCGGCGCTCGTCAACGCGGTGTTCGGGCTGGTCGTCTGCTGGGTGCTGGTGCGCTACGAGTTCGTCGGCAAGCGGCTGATCGACGCGCTGGTCGACCTGCCGTTCGCCTTGCCGACGGCGGTCGCCGGCATCGCCCTGACCGCGCTCTATTCGGGCAACGGCTGGATCGGCCGCTGGCTGCCGTTCAAGGTCAGCTTCACGCCGCTCGGCGTCTGGCTGGCGCTCACCTTCATCGGCCTGCCCTTCGTTGTCCGCACCTTGCAGCCGGTGCTCGAAGACCTGCCGAAGGAAGTGGAGGAGGCCGCGGCAATCCTCGGCGCGACCCGCCTGCAGACCTTCAGGCGCGTCATCCTGCCGGTGCTTGCGCCGGCGCTGCTCACCGGCTTCTCGCTGGCCTTCGCACGCGCGCTCGGCGAGTACGGATCGGTCATCTTCATCGCCGGCAACCTGCCCTTCGTCTCCGAGATCACGCCGCTGCTGATCATCACCAAGCTCGAGCAGTACGACTACGCCGGGGCGACCGCGATCGCCGTCGTCATGCTCACGTCCGCGTTCGTGCTGCTGCTGGCGATCAACGGACTGCAGGCATGGACGCGGTCGAGGCAGGGCCGTGGATAGAGTGGCGACGCGCCCGGCCACGCCAGTCACCACCGAGCCGGTGTGGCTGCGGCGCCTTCTCATCGGCGTCGCCCTGGCCTTTCTCACCCTGTTCCTGTTCGTGCCGCTCGCGGCCGTCTTCGTCGAGGCGCTGAAGAAGGGGCTCGACGTCTACTGGGCGGCGATCACCGACCCCGATGCGCTGTCGGCGATCGAGCTCACGCTCATCGCCGCCGCCATCTCGGTGCCGCTCAACCTCGTCTTCGGCGTCGCCGCCGCATGGTCGATCGCGAAGTTCGAGTTCCGCGGCAAGAACGTCCTGCTGACGCTGATCGACCTGCCGTTTTCGGTCAGCCCGGTCATTGCCGGCCTGGTCTTCGTGCTCGTGTTCGGCCTGCAGGGCTGGTTCGGCGAATGGCTGCGCGACCACGACTTGAAGATCATCTTCGCCTTGCCGGGCATCGTCCTGGCGACCGTCTTCATCACCGTCCCCTTCGTTGCCCGCGAGCTGATCCCGCTGATGCAGGCGCAGGGCAACGAGCAGGAAGAAGCGGCGCGCGTGCTCGGCGCCGGCGGCTGGCAGATCTTTCGCCGCATCACGCTGCCCAACGTCAAGTGGGCGCTGCTCTACGGCGTGATCCTCTGCAATGCGCGGGCGATGGGCGAGTTCGGCGCGGTGAGCGTGGTCTCTGGCCACATCCGCGGCCGCACCAACACCATGCCGCTGCACATCGAGATCCTCTACAACGAGTACCAGTTCGCGGCGGCGTTCGCCGTCGCGTCACTGCTGGCCGGGCTGGCCCTGGTGACGCTGGTCCTCAAATACATCGTCGATCGCCGCCTGCAGCGGCACACCGGCACCAGCGCCACACCATGAGCATCGAAGTCCGCAACCTGAGCAAGCGCTTCGGCGCCACCGTCGTCTGCGACGACCTCACTCTCGACATCCCGGCCGGCGAGCTGGTGGCGCTGCTCGGTCCTTCGGGCTCGGGCAAGACGACGCTGTTGCGCATCATCGCCGGCCTCGAGGTGCCCGACGCGGGCAGCGTCCTGTTCCATGGCGAGGACGCGACCAGCGCCGACGTGCGCGAGCGCCAGGTCGGCTTCGTCTTCCAGCACTACGCTCTCTTCGGCCACATGACGATCTTCGAGAACGTCGCCTTCGGCCTGCGCGTGCGGCCACGCGCGACGCGGCCCGACGAGGCGACGATCAAGGCCAAGGTAATGGAGCTGCTGACGCTGGTGCAGCTCGACTGGATCGCCGACCGCTATCCGCACCAGCTCTCCGGCGGCCAGCGCCAGCGCATCGCCCTGGCGCGCGCGCTCGCGGTCGAGCCCAAGGTGCTGCTGCTCGACGAGCCGTTCGGCGCGCTCGACGCCAAGGTGCGCAAGGAACTGCGGCGCTGGCTGCGTCGCCTGCACGACGAGATGCACGTGACGAGCGTGTTCGTCACGCACGACCAGGACGAGGCGATGGAAGTCGCCGACCGTATCGTCGTCATGAACAAGGGCCGCATCGAGCAGGACGGGCCGCCAGACGAGGTCTACGACCATCCGGCGACGCCCTTCGTCCTGCAGTTCCTGGGCGACGTGAATCTGTTCCACGGCAGGCTCGGCCGGCCGGCGGGCGAGGTGAGCTTCGTGCGGCCGCACGAGCTCGACGTCGTCGCGTCGGCCGTGCCGGGCGCGATCGCGGCGACGCTGGTGCAGGCGCTCACGGTCGGCCCGAATACGCGGCTCGAGTTCAGGCGCACAGCCGACCAGAGCGTCGTCGACGTCGAGATGCCGCGCACCGACTGGATCGCCCTGCGCGATCGCCTCCAGCTGGTGACCGGCTCGGCTGCGTATCTGCTGCCTCGCAAGATCACGCGCTTCGCGGCCGACGACTTCGATCCGGCCGCGATGATCTGACGGCGGCGCGCGGTGAGCTCGCGCGGAGGGGTCGCGCGCGCCGAGGCGCAGCGCGCTATGAGAGCAAGTGCCTGCGTGCGCGGTGAACGCGGACGAACAGGTTGTCCTCGCTGATGCCGAGCTGGCGGCACACCGCGTCGGTCGGCTGCTCGTCGATCACGCGCAGCCGCATCGCGTCGCGCAGACCAGGCGGCAGCGCGTCGATGCCGGCGAGGGCGCGTGCAAGCAATTGGCGCTGCTCGGCGATCTCGCACGGGCCGGGCTGCGCGCTGGCGACGTTGCGCGCGGTGTCGGCGTCGTTGTCGTCGCCGTCGAGCGTGGCGTGGTCGGGCGAGCGGCGCATGGCGTCGACGATCTTGTTCTTCAGTACCGCCGTCAGCCAGGAGCGCAGGGCGGCCCGGCCGCCGAACGAGGCGCGCCCGGACAGCACCGCCTCGAAGACGTCGTGCACGGCGTCTTCTGCGAGCATCGGATCGCGCAGGCGCCGCATCGCGAAGCGGACCAGGTAGGCACGGTGGCCGACCACCTCGGCCATCGACAGCGGCATCGCCGTGACAGCCGAGACAGAGGCAGCCACCGGGCTGAGCGCGAGAGTCGGGTGCGATTGCGGCTGGGCGGCGGACATGGGCGAGCTCCGGGAAGGGATGCGTCACTGTCGCGGCCGCGCCTCGCAGCGATCTCGCGCAAGATCACGGCCAGATCACATCGCCGTCGCGAACGGATGTAAGAGAGCGGCCCGCGCCGGAGACAATTCCTAGCCATGCCACCCGCGTCCATCCTCGTCGCCGAAGACCAGACCGACATCCGCGAGTTGTTGGTGATGAACCTGCGCAGCGCCGGCTACGAGGTCGAGGCGGTGGCCGACGGCAGCGCCGCGCTGGCGAGCCAGAGCGAGCGTGCCAGCGACCTGCTGGTGCTCGACCTGATGATGCCGGGGCTCGACGGCCTCGAGGTCTGCAAGGCGCTGCGCGCGCGCGGGCGCAGCACGCCGATCCTCATGCTGACCGCGAAATCGACCGAGCTCGACCGTGTCCTCGGCCTCGAGCTCGGTGCCGACGACTACCTGACCAAGCCCTTCTCGCTTGCCGAGCTGCTGGCCCGCGTCAAGGCCTTGCTGCGCCGCGCCGATCTGCTCCGCGCGGCGCAGGCCAACGCCGGCGGCGACGGCCGGGCGATCCGCAATGGCGGCCTCGAGATCCTGCCGGCCAAGCGCCAGGTCCGCTTTCACGGCGCCTCGCTCGATTTCACGGCGCTCGAGTTCGACCTGCTGCTGCATTTCGCCTCGCACCCCGGCCATG
>DAIMIM010000084.1:0-10506 GCA_036722755.1 Caldimonas sp.
CCCGCCGCAGCGCTGGCCTCTCGGCGGCGTCGACGTCGGCAAGCCAGTCCGCCTGTCCAGCCACGCTGGCGGCCAGCGGCACGCCGTCGCGATAGAGCACGCGCGCGCCGGCGACCCGCGCCACCTTCGGCCCCGGCAGCACGGTACCGAGCAGGTTGGCCGGGTCGGCGGCCGCCAGGCACACGAGCGAATGATCGGGCGGCCGGCGACGCACCTGGCGCATCAGCGCGATGGCATCGGGCAACGCGTACTGCTCTCCGGACAGGCCGGCGATGAAGCGGCCGCCGCGGATCTCGCCGCGCGCTTCGAGGCGCCGGTAGGCGCGCACGAGATCGCGCCATGGCGGCAGCCACGCCGGCTCACGCTCGAGCAGGCGCCAGCAGACGACGCCGTAGCGCCGCAACAGGATGCGCGCGACCTGCTCGACCGCTTCGGCGGTCGCAGGCGTCGCGATCGGCGCGACGGCCGCAAGCGTCGTCGCCCTCGCCGAGGTGGCCGCCGGCCTCGCATCCGTGGCCGGGACAGCGGTGGCCGCGCGCAGCAGCGACCAGCGCCCCGCGTCCTCGATGCCGAACCAGGCGACACGGCCGCGTTTGCCGCTGCCCGATGCGCGCTTCGATGGCGGCACCAGCAATGCACGCAAGCCCGAGTAGCTGTCGCAATGGGCGCGACCGCGCACGACGAGCTCGGCGAGCGCGTCTTCCAGCTCGGCCCGCAGCAGGTGCACGCCGCTGGCGATGTCGTCGAAGAACGACGCGCCATGCGTGGCCAGGTAGGCGGCGACGCGGCGGGCGCGCGCGCCGAGCCCGTCGTCGCCGGCCGGCGCGGGCGCGAGGCCGGTCCAGAACGACGCGGCGCGGCGCGGCAACAGCAGGATCGGCGTCGCGCGCAACGAGGTGCCGCCGCCGGTGCCGCGCGCCTCGGCCGCCGGCGGGCGAAGCCGCGTCCACAGCGTGCGGCCCGCCGTGCACAGCTCGTCGAGCCACTGCGGCGAATAGTCGGTCATGCGCGCGGGCAGCAGCTCCGCTTCCCAGAGCGCCGCCGGCGCCTCGTAGCCTTCGAGCTGCGCCAGCACCCCCGCCAGCGCCTCCGGGCCGCTGACGCGACTGGCCGCGCCGACGTGCTGCCACTCGAACAGGAAGCGTGCGAAGTCGCGCGGCTCGACCGGCTCGATCTCGCGGCGCAGGCGCTTCAGCGTGTAGCGGTGGATGCGCGCCAACAGGTGCCGCTCGCACCATTCGGCGTGGTCGCCTTCGAACGACTGTTGCGTGAAGCGGCCCTGCATCACATAGCCTTCGCTCTGCAGCTGCAGCAGCGTCGCCTCGGCGGTGCCGATCGCCACGCCGATCGTCGTCGCGAGCGCGTCGATGGAGATCGGCCCAACGCCACCGAGACGCGCCCGTAGCAGCTCGCGCAGTGCGTCGTCCGGGCTGTCGGCGATGCGTGCGTATTGCTCGGGCGGCTCGATCGACGGAGCCATTGCCGCGTCGGGATGCACGGCGCGCAGTTGGGCAATGCGTTCCGCGGCGACCCAAAGACCCTGCGTCTTGCCGATGGCGCAGCGGGTCGCGCGCCGGTCGGCCGCCAGGGCGCCGAGCCATGCCGCCCAGCCCGCGTGGGCCGCCGCCTCGTCGTCGGTCACCACGCCCAGGCTGCTCAGTGCCTCGTGCATTTCGTCGGTGCTGCGCGGACGCGGCCACGCCTCGTCGCGCACGCTCGCGATCGCTTCGGGATCGAGACGGCCCAGGTCGTCGGCGCTCTCGGGATCGCTGTAGCGGCGGCTCTGCACCGCCTGCGTCCGGCGCTCCTCGAGCGGCGCATCGTCGAGGAAGGCATAGGGCTTCGCGCTCAGCGCTTCGGCCGCGAATGGCGACGGCGCTGGCAGGTCACGCGCGATCACCTCGACGTCGCCGGCTTCCATGCGCCGCAGCAGCTGCAGCCAACCTTCGGCGTCCATGGCGTCGTCGAGGCAATCGCGCAGCGTCTGCGCGACCAGCGGATGCGCGGGAATCTCGCGCTCGCCGGTGAGGTTCTCGGCGCAGGCCACCTGGTCGGGGAAGACGGCGGCGAGCAGGTCTTCCGATTTCATCCGCTGCAGCTGCGGCGCCACTTTCTTTCCGCCGACGAAGCGCGGCAGGGCCAGCGCGGTCGTCGCATTCCAGCGCCAGCGCACGGCGAAGAGCGGAGCGTCGAGCACGGCCTGCACGAGCACGTCGAGCGCGCTCGCCGAGTGCAGGTAGCGGGCGACCTCGTCGAGGGGAAAGCTGTGGCTGGTCGAGAGCGACAGCACGATCGCGTCTTCGGTCGCCGCCGCCTGCAGCTCGAAGTTGAAGCGCCGGCAGAAGCGCTTGCGCAAGGCCAGGCCCCAGGCACGGTTGAGGCGGCTGCCGTACGGCGTGTGGATGACGAGCTGCATGCCGCCCGACTCGTCGAAGAAGCGCTCGAGGACGATGCGCTCCTGCGTCGGCATCGTGCCGAGCGCCGCCAACGTGCGGCCGAGATAGTCCACCAGCTGCGCCGTCGCGTCGTCGCCCAGGCCGATGCTGTTGGCGAGCCAGGCGCGCGCCGCCGCCGGCCCCTGCGCGGCGATGCGCTCAGCGACGCCCTGGCGCAGGCGCGAGACGCCGAACGACAGCTCGTCGCTGCGGCCCGGCGCCTCGCCGAGCCAGAACGGAATGTTCGGCGCCGCGCCCTGCGCGTCTTCGACGCGAACCCGGCCCGGCTCGATCTTCAGGATGCGGTAGCTGGTGTTGCCGAGCTGGAAGATATCGCCCCGGATACTTTCGATCGCGAAGTCCTCGTTGACGCTGCCGATCGTCGCCGCCTGCGGCTCGAGCAGCACCGCGTAGTCGCCGGACTCGGGGATCGTGCCGCCCGACGTGAGCGCGGCCAGGCGCGAGCCCTTGCGCTCGCGCAGCGTGCGGTGAACGGCGTCGCGGTGCACATGGCCGGCGCGCGGGCCGTGCCGCGTCGTGAAGCCCTCGCTCAGCATGCGCACCACGTCGTCGAAGCTCTGGCGCGCCAGCTGCGCATACGGCCAGGCGCGGCGAACCAGCGCGAACAGCGCGTCTTCGTCCCACTCCCGGCAGGCGATCTCGGCGACGATCTGCTGCGCCAGCACGTCGAGCGGCGCCGGCACGATGCGCAGCGCATCGAGCTCGCCGCGGCGAACGCAATCGAGCAGCGCGGCGCATTCGACGAGCTCGTCGCGCGTCTGCGGAAAAAGCCGCGCCTTCGGCACGCCGCCGACGGCGTGGCCCGAGCGCCCGGCCCGCTGCAGGAAGGTCGCGATCCTGCGCGGCGAGCCGAACTGGCAGACCAGGTCGACGTCGCCGATGTCGAGGCCGAGCTCGAGCGACGCGGTCGCGACCAGCACCTTCAGGTCACCGCGCTTCAGGCGCTGCTCGGCGTCGAGCCGCGTTTCCTTGGCGAGGCTGCCATGGTGCGCGGCGACCGCGTCCTTGCCGAGGCGGTCGCCCAGGTTGCGCGCGGCGCGCTCGGCCATGCGTCGCGTGTTGACGAAGACCAGGGTCGTGCGGTGCATCAGCACGAGCTCGGTGACGCGGCCGTAGACCTGCTCCCACTGGTCGTTCGACATCACCGCCGAGAGCGGCGTGGGTGGCAGCTCGAGCGCCAGGTCGCGCTCCTTGGCGTAGCCGATGTCGATGATGGCGCAGTCGGCGACGCCGCTCGCGACCAGCCCGGCGCCGACAAGAAAGCGCGCCATCTCGTCGATCGGCTTCTGCGTCGCCGAGAGGCCGATCCGCGTCAGCTGATGCGGCACGCCGAGCGACCCTGCCCGCTCGCACGTCAATGCCTCGAGCCGCTCCAGCGACAGGGCGAGATGGCTGCCGCGCTTGCTCTCGGCGATGGCGTGGATCTCGTCGACGATCACGGCGCGCACGCTCCCCAGCATCGCCCGGCCGCGCGGCGAGCCGAGCAGCACATAGAGCGACTCGGGCGTCGTCACGAGGATGTGCGGCGGCTTGCGCAAGGCCTTCTGCCGCTCGTGCTGCGGCGTGTCGCCGGTGCGCACCGCCGTGCGGATCTCGACGTCGGGCAGCTTCAGCGCAGCGAGCTCGGCGCGAATGCCGGCCAGCGGCGCCTCGAGATTGAGCCGGATGTCGTTCGACAGCGCCTTCAGCGGCGACACGTAGACGACGACCGTCTCGTCCGGCAATCCTTCGGGCTGCAGGCCCTGGCGGACCAGCCCGTCGAGCGCGGCGAGAAATGCCGTCAGCGTCTTTCCCGAGCCGGTCGGGGCGGCCACGAGCGTGTGGCGGCCGGCCCGGATCTGCGGCCACGCCGCGGTCTGTGCGTCGGTCGGCGCCGCGAACGCGCGGGCGAACCAGCGGGCGACTGCGGGATGGAATTCGGGCAAGGAAGGCATGTGAAAGCGAAAGTCGCGACCGCCGCGCGGCCGCCGGCAAGCAGCCTGGAAAGATCAGTCTATCCGGCTGAAACTCAAGAGCGCGAGAAGGGTTGTCGGACATTCCCGACGCCGGTTCCCGCGAAACACCGATAGACGGGACCGACGCCCCGGCGGTAGCCTTGCGCAGACCCGAATGGAGGCTGCGATGGAAGGACTCGACTCGACGCACTGGTGCGAGCGTTGCGCGTTGCGGATCGCCGTGCTCGACGACCAGATCAACGACGCGGAGGCGCGCCGCCTGGCCAGAGACCTCTACGCCTTCGAGCGCACCCGGGCCATGCCGCCGGAAACGGCGGCCGATTTCATCGCCAGCGAGATGGGGCGCGAAGACCGCTCCCACTTCGAGCGGCGTTCCGTTCCGCGCTGACCCGTCCTGCGGCGCAACGGCGGCTGCGCACGCCTGTCGCCGCAGCGCTCATTCGTCGCCCGCCGCCAGGGTGATGGCTTCCGGTGCCAAGCCCGCGCGATGCCGCTCGTGCATGGCGACAAACGCGCGTTCCAGGTCCCGGGTGTAATGCCGCACATCGAAGAGCCGGGCGCCGGGCAACTGCATCGCGAGGCGCGACTTCGTGGCAGCGAACAGCGACGGCATGGTGGCGAGCTCGACGGCGAGCGATTCATACGCCGGCGCGTCGGCCACTGCCAGCTCGGCCATGCCGGTAGCCGCGTTGGAGCTCGTCGCCACCCGCGACGCGAAGGTCTCGCCAGTGCGCGTGAGCACCGGCAGGCCCATGCGCAAGGCGTCGCTGGCGGTGGTGTGCGCGCCGTAGTGGAAGGTGTCGAGGAAGAGGTCGGCGAGACCATGGCGCTGCAGGTGCTGCTCGCGGCCGGCCCGCCGCGCGAAGACGAGCCGCCCGGCGTCGATACCCCGCGCCTGCGCCTCGCGCAACAGGTTCGCCTTGGCCACGTCGTTCGTCTGCAGCAGCCAGAGCACGCTGCCCGGCGCGCGCCCCAGCACGCGCATCCACGCGTCGAACACGTCGGGAGTGATCTTCCAGCTGTTGTTGAAGCAGCAGAAGACGAAGCCGCCGTCGGGCAGGCCGGCGTCGCTTCGCTGCACCGTCGCCGCCGGCGGCGCCTGCCATGCCCCGTTGGGCATGTACGAGTGCGGCATCGTCACGACCTGTTCGCTGTAGTGATGACGGGCAGGCTCGGGCACGACGACGGCGTCGGCGATCAGGTAGTCCATCCAGGGTGCGCCGAGCGTTCCCGCAAAGCCGAGCATGTTCACCTGCACGGCAGCGGCACGGCGGGCGAAGATGCCGGGACGCGCATGCTCGGTGTATCCCATCAGGTCGACGGCGATGTCGATGTGCAGGGAGCGCGAGAGCGCAGCGATGTCGGCGTCGCTTCTGTCGCCGACATCGATGAAGCGATCGAAGGCGGCGACCGCGCGCTGTCGCTGCGCACTCTCGCTGGCTGCGCCGAACGAGAAGGCGACGACCTCGAAGCGGCTGCGATCGTGCAGCTCGAACTGTTCCGCCATCAGCACCATCATCGGGTGATCGCGGAAGTCGGCCGAGAAGTAGCCGATCCGGATGCGCGTTCCGTCGGCCGGCCACGCGGGTGCAACGTCGTCGGTCGGCGGAGCCATCGCGGCGGCGTAGCGCTCCGCGATGCGCCTTTGCTGCTCCGGGCCGAGCGGCGTCGCCAGCACGGCGAACGGATGGATCAAAGCGGCGCCGGAATCGGCTGTCCGTCGCAACCGGTCCAGGCTTTCGGCGTGGCCGCGCCAGTCGCAGAGCAGCATCGCCGTGTGCAGCCGCGCACCGAGCGCCTCGGCAACGTTCGCGTCGATCGACAGCGCCTTGTCGAGCGCCGCGAGCGCCGCGACGTGGCGCTTCATCGCGTTCTCGGTGCCGGCGCGGCGCACCCAGGCCTGCGCATCGCCCGGGCGCAGCGAGGTCGCTCGTTCGTGGCTGCGCAGCGCATCGTCGAGGCGGTGCATGTCCTGCAGCACCAGGCCGCGGTTCGACCACGCATCGGCGTCGCTGGCATCGAGCGCGATGGCGCGGTCGAAGCTCGCCAGCGCCATGTCGAGGCGCTGCAGCTCGTGCAGCGCGATGCCGCGGTTCGACCATGCCTCGACGTAACTCGGCGCCAGCGCCAGGGCGCGATCGAAGGAGGCCAGCGCCTGCTCGTGGCGCTGCAGCTTGTCGAGCGCGACGCCGAGGTTATTGTGGAACTCGGGATGGACAGCGTCGATCTCGAGCGCGCGGCGATGCAAGGCCACGGCGCCCGGCGCATCGCCGGCATCGATCCGCAGCGATCCGAGCGCGCTGTGCGCCTGCGCCAGCGTCGGCTCGATGGCGAGGGCCTGCTCGAACGACGCTGCTGCGGCGTCGCTCCGGCCCGCCCGCATCAGGGCGACGCCCATGTTGTAATGAGGCCGCGGGTCGTTCGGCGCGAGCCTGGCGACCCGGTCGTAGGCAGCGGTGGCCGTGTCGGTGTCGCCCGCCTGCACAGCGCAATCGCCGAGCTGCAGCGCCGCCTCG
The DNA here is from genome assembly GCA_036722755.1 of Caldimonas sp. Lineage (GTDB taxonomy): Bacteria > Pseudomonadota > Gammaproteobacteria > Burkholderiales > Burkholderiaceae_C > Schlegelella_A. The sequence continues at coordinate 6,928 of DAIMIM010000084.1, forward strand.
ACGTTCATCGGCGCCAGGTCCACGGCCTTGCGCAGCGCCGCCACCGCATCGCGATGTCGCCCGAGCCGACCATGGACAAGGCCGAGAAGATGCAGCGCCTCTGCATGTCGCGGCGTCGCCGCGACCAGGCGTTCCAGCATCTTTCTCGCTTCGGCAAGGCGGCCCTGCCGGCACAGCAGCAACGCCTCGTCCAGCGATGCGGCGCCGCGCACGGTGGCGACCTCCTCAGGCGCCGCGCGCGGCCAGGATCCCGGCGTCGATCGTCGCCGCGCGCAGAGCCGCCGGGCGCGAGGCGACGCGCTCGATGTAGGCCTTCACGGCGGGCGTTTCCGGGACCAGCTTGAACATCGTCGTCCAGCGCAGCGCCATGCCCCAGAGCACGTCGGCGGCGGTGAAGCGCTGGCCGAGCAGATAGGGGCCGTCGCCCAGCTGATCGAGCAGCGTCTTGAGCATGGTGTCGTAGCTTCCGTACGGCGAGGTCGACGGCGGCGCGGGCTCGCGCTTCATCGAGCGATCGATGAGCGCCGGCTCGAACGACGAGCCGTAGAAGAACAGCCAGCGCAGATATGGGCCGCGCAAGGGCTCGCCGATGGCGGGCGTGATGCCGGCTTCGGGATAGAGATCGGCGAGGTAGGCATAGACGGCGCCCTGCTCGGTGACGAGCGCGCCGTTGTGCACGACCGCCGGCACCTTGCCCATCGGATTGATGTCGAGGTAGGCGCTCTGCCGTTGCTCGTTCTTGCTGAAGTCGATCGGGTGCAGCACGTAGTCGGCGCCGAGCTCCTCGAGCAGGACCAGCGCACCGACGGAGCGCGATTGCGGCGAATGAAAGAGGGTGACCTTGCGATCGGCGGCCATGGCGGGCTCCTGGGAGTGGCGTGCGCCGCTCAGCGCGGCGCCGGTTCGTCGGCATAGGCCGACTTCAGATGCGCAGGCTGCTTCGAGCGCTTGCGCAGGCGGATGTTGAGCATCTCGACGCCGACCGAGAAGGCCATCGCGAAATAGATGTAGCCCTTTGGCACGTGCTGATCGAATCCCTCGGCGATCAGGACGACGCCGACGACGACGAGAAACGCGAGCGCCAGCATCTTGATCGTCGGATGCTGGTCGATGTAGCGGCCGATCGCCGCCGCGAACAACATCATCATTCCCACCGAGATGACGACCGCGACGATCATCACCGCGAGGTGATCGACCATGCCGACGGCCGTGATGATCGAGTCGAGCGAGAACACCATGTCGACGACGATGATCTGCAGGACCACCGGAACGAACCTGGCCTTCACCTGCGCCGCCGTGTGCCCTTCCTCGCCCTCGAGCGACTGGTGGATCTCGGCCGTGCTCTTCCAGAGCAGGAACAGGCCGCCGGCGATGAGAATCAGGTCGCGCCCCGAGATCTGCTTGCCGAGCACGGCGAAGAGCGGCGCGGTGAGACCGATGATCCAGGAGAGCACGAGCAGCAGACCGACGCGCAGGAACATCGCCAGAAACAGGCCGATCGCGCGCGCCCGCCTCTGCTCCTCGGCCTTCAGCTTGTTGACGAGGATCGAGATGAAGACGATGTTGTCGATGCCCAGCACGAGCTCGAGGCCGGTGAGCGTGGCCAGGGCGATCCAGGCCTGGGGGTCAAGGAGCAATGCGAGCATCGGTGCGATCCTAGGCGTCGGGCCTGGGGCTCACGCCGCGGCGGCGAAGGCGGCGTCGAGCGATGCGCGCCAGCTCGCCTTCATCGGCTCGTCGACGAAGCTGGCGTCGAAGCTGTTCTTCGCGAGCGCGTAGGCATCGGCCGCGCCGAGCTGCGGCAGCGCCTCGAAGGTGGCGACGAAGTTGTCGTTGATGTAGCCGCCGAAGTAGGCCGGGTCGTCGGAATTGATCGTCGCCCTGATGCCTTCGCCGAGCAGCTCGGCGAGCTTGTGGTCGGCGAGCCGGTCGACGACGCGCAGCTTCAGGTTCGAGAGCGGGCAGACCGTCAGGGCGATGCCTTCGCTCGCCAGGCGCCTCACCAGCGCCGGGCTCTCGACGCAGCGCACGCCGTGGTCGATGCGCTCGGCGTGCAGCACGTCGAGCGCGCTCTCGATGTAGGCCGGTGGCCCTTCCTCGCCGGCGTGGGCGACGCGGTGCAGGCCGAGCCTGCCGGCTGCGTCGAAGACGCGCGCGAACTTCTCCGGCGGGTGGCCGCGCTCGCTGCTGTCGAGGCCGACGCCGACGAGGTGCGCGCGGTACGGCAGCGCGTCGTGCAAGGTGGTGATGGCGTCGGCTTCGCTCAGATGGCGCAGGAAGCAGAGGATCAGCGAGGCGTCGAGCCCCAGCTCGCGGCGCGCCCGCTCGCAGGCCCGCGCCAGGCCGCGGATCACCGTGCCGATCGCGACGCCGCGCGCGGTATGGGTCTGCGGATCGAAGAACACCTCGGCATGAACGACGTGGTCGGCCGCGGCGCGGCGGAAGTACGCCATCGCCATCGCCTCGAAATCGCCCTCGTGCAGGAGCACGCTGGCGCCGGCGTAGTAGATGTCGAGAAAGCTCTGCAGGTCAGCGAAGTCGTACGCGGCGCGCAGCGCCTCGACGCTCGGATAGGCCAGCGCGACGCCGTTCGTCGTCGCCAGCTCGAAGATCAGCTCGGGCTCGAGCGTGCCCTCGATGTGCAGGTGGAGCTCGGCCTTCGGCATCTCACGCAGCAGCCGGAAGAGCCGCTCGCGCGAGATCGTGCCGAAGTCCATCGTCGCAGGTACCCCGCCGTCAGGGCGACTACTTCTTGTCGCCGCCCGGCACCTTGCCTTCGACGCCCTTGACGAAGAAGTTGATGCCGCCCAGGAACTTGTCGTCCGCGTTCGTGCCGGCGGCCACCATCACCTTGCCGTCGTTGCCGGTGATCGGGCCTTTCCAGATGACGAAGCTGCCGTCCTTGAGGCCGGCCTTGACCGCCTCGACCTTGGCCTTGATCTCGGCTGGCACCTTGTCGGAGATCGAGACGAGATCGATCGCGCCTTCCTTGACGCCCCACCACGAACGCTGGTCGCCCTTCCAGGTGCCGTCGAGCACGGCCCGGGTCGTCTTGATGTAGTAAGGCGCCCAGTTGATGACGGTCGATGCGAGGTGCGCATCGGGCGCATAGCTGTGCATGTCGGAATCCCAGCCGAAGGCGTACTTGCCGGCCTTGCCCGCCGTCTGCAGCACGGCCGAGGAGTCGGTGTTCTGCATCAGCACATCGGCACTGCCGTTGATGAGCGATTGCGCCGCGTCGGTTTCCTTCGGCGGGCTGAACCACTCGTTGACCCAGACCACCTTGGTCTTGATCTTCGGGTTCACGGACTGCGCGCCCATCGTGAAGCTGTCGATGTTGCGGATGACCTCGGGGATCGGCACCGAGCCGACGACGCCGATCACGTTGGTCTTGGTCATGCCGCCAGCGATCACCCCGGCCATGTACGCGCCTTCGTAGGTGCGACTGTCGTAGGTGTTCATGTTGGGCAGCGTCTTGTAGCCGGTGGCATGCTCGAACTTCACGTTCGGCAGGTCGGCCGCCACCTTGAGCATCGGCTCCATGTAGCCGAAGGTCGTGCCGAAGATCAGCGTGTTGCC
>DAIMIM010000085.1:0-10497 GCA_036722755.1 Caldimonas sp.
GCCGCGTAGTCGCGGGCGAAGCTCGAGAACTCGAGGTTGTGCGTGTGCACGTGCTGGCCGGGCGCGATCGGCTGCCTGGCGATGCCGATGATCTGGTCGTAGCGCCGCACCGGTTCGCCGGCGGCGATGTGTCGTGTCGCGATCTTGTGGCCCGGCGGCACGAGGCCGGCCACGGTGATGCCTTCGCTCTCGATGCGCGTGCCGCCGACCAGCTGGCCCCGGGCGATGACGACGTCGTCGTGCGGGTGGATGCGAATGACCGGTGCGTTGCTCACGGTGTGTCTGCTGCGATGGGCGTCACGCAGTGTATTGGCAGCCTCAGCCCGGCAGGCTGGACTGCGCCGCGGCGCGAATGTGCGCGGCTTCGTCGACGAGCTGCGACAGCCGTCGCGACAACCAGGGCACGACGTCGTGCGCGGGCGGCTGAGCCGGGAGCATGTCCAACGCGTCCGCGCTCTGGTCGGGCGCGGCCTTGGCCGGGAGCCCGGGCCCCTGCAGATCGAGGCAGGCGCCGAGCGCGGCCACGGCCTCGCTCAATGCCGAATCGATGCGCGGCAGCTCCGACGCATCGTCGAGCCGGGCCAGCGAATGGCGCACCAGCGACAGGTGCGCCATGAAGCGCTCGCCGTGGTCGAGCAGCGTCGCGACCTTCCTGATCGGCAGCCGCACGCCTCTCGGCTCGACGCGGCTGCGCGTCAGCGCGGCGCCGAGCGCGGCCAGCGATTCATAGGCCTTGCGCCGCGCCATGCGCTCGTCGACGGCATCGCCCGAGCCGGCGCGAAGCGAATGCGATGCGTAGTCGCGCAACTCGCGCAGCACGCGCGCGACCGCCTCCGGCACACTGCGCCGTTCCCACGACGGCAGCACGTAGCTGAACGACCAGGCGAGCATGGCGCCGAGGAAAGTGTCGCCGACCCGCTCAGCGATCGCGAAGCCGCTGTCGGGATTGACGAGGTGCGACTGCAGCAGGGCCATCACGCTCGCGGCCGTCGCCGTGAGCCAGTAGCGTTGCGTGACGAAGGCGTGCGCGGTGGCCAGCGCGCCGAGGAAGATACCGCTCTGGAATCCCGCCGACGGCACGTGCGACAGACCGACCACGACCAGGCAGCCGAGCACCGTGCCGAGGACGCGGGCATTGCGTCGCGCCAGCGTGTCGCCGAGGCTGCCGCGCAGGACGACGCCGACGCTCAGCACCAGCCAGTACGGATGCGAGCCCCAGGGCAGCGCCAGCGCCAGGTAGTACGCCGAGCCGAGCGCGAGCGACATGCGCACCGCATGACGCAGCACCAGCGAGTCGCGCCGCCAGTGCGAGCGCAACGCACGCAACGGCCAGCCTTCGGGCGCGACGAAGCCCTGCAGCTGCGCATGGTTGAGCGGCAGCGCCTCGACTTCGCCCTGCAGCAGTGCGTGCACGCGAGCCACGTCTGCCGAGAGCCGGTCGAGCCGGCCCTGCAACACGGGCAGGAGCCGGGCGCGCGGATCGGCCGAGACCATCTGCAGCTCGTCGGCAGCGGCGGCGACATCGAACGAAGGCTTGCCCGGGTCGGTGGACGTGGTGCCGTCGCGCAAGGCCGCGGCGGCCACGTCGAGCCGGCCGGCGATCCGGCGCAGGCTGTTGGCCGTGCGTTCCAGGATCTCGCGCCCGGCCGCATCGCTGCCGAGCAGGTCGACGTCGAGGCGGCTCGTGAGCAAGGCGTCGCGCAGGTCGATGATCCGCAACAGGATGGCGACGTCGCGCTGCCAGCGCGCGCTCTCGACGGCCGGATAGAGCAAGTCGCGCGATGCCTGCAGGCGCTCGGCCAGCGCCGCTTCGCCGCCGATCCAGGCCCCCAGCGGCGGCACCTCGCCGGCTTCGACGCGGTGCGAGACGAGCACGTCGGCACGCGAGCGGAACAGCTGCGACGTGGCCCGCAAGGTGGTGACGAGCACGAGCGTGCGGTAGCGCCGCTGCAGGATCACGCTCGCGGCGAGCGCCCAGAGCAGATAGGCGATGCCGCCGCAGGCGCACCAGCCGGCGATCGAGAGCTCGTGGTCGGCCGGCGGCACCGCCATCGAGAAGATCATCGAGAGGATCGGCGAGAACGACACGGCGCCGGCGCGCGCGCCCCAGGCGAGCACCATCATCGCCAGGAAGGCGACGACGAGAACGACGACGCCGAGCGCGAGCGGGTGCTGGCGCAGGAGATCCACAGCCAGCGCGGCCAGGAAGCTCAACAGCGCCGCGGCGCCGACGCGGTGCAGCGTCCGCGAGGGCACGTTCGGCAGATCGGCGATGCTGGCGCAGACGGCGCCACTCACCACCAACGCCGCCGCGTGCGCGCCGGCGATCTCGCGCGTCAGCAGCTGGATGCAGCCGATGCCGACCGCGGTCGCGATGCCGTTGATGGCATAGGCAGGCAGCAGCCGCCACGGCCGCAGCCACGCCGGCAGCGCAGCGGCGGCGCCGTCGCTCACCGGTCGCTCACCCGTCGATCAGCGCCGGATCCCAGGCATGCACGTTTTGCCGCTGCTCGCCGAGACCCTGGATGCCCAGGCGCATCTCGTCGCCGGCGTTCAGGTACTTCGGCGGCTTCATGCCGAGGCCGACGCCGGGCGGCGTGCCGGTGGTGATGAGGTCGCCTGGCCACAGGGTCATGAAGCGGCTGCAATACGAGACCAGCTCGGCGACGCCGAAGATCATCGTCTTCGTGCTGCCGTTCTGGACGCGCTTGCCGTTCACCTCGAGCCACATCGCCAGCGCCTGCGGGTCGGTCACTTCGTCGCCCGTCACCAGCCACGGCCCGACCGGACCGAAGGTGTCGCAGCCCTTGCCCTTGTCCCACTGGCTGCCGCGCTCGAGCTGGTATTCGCGCTCGGAGACGTCGTTGACGATGCAATAGCCGGCGACGTAGTTCAGCGCATTGGCCTGCTCGACATAGCGCGCCTTCGTGCCGATGACGACACCGAGCTCGACCTCCCAGTCGGTCTTCACCGAACCTTTGGGCATGACCACCGCGTCGTTGCAGCCGACCACGCAACTGGTCGGTTTCATGAAGACGATCGGCTCCTTCGGGATCGGCGAGCCGGTCTCGGCCGCGTGGTCGGAGTAGTTCAGGCCGATGCAGATGAACTTGCCCATGCCGCTCCAGGGCGGCGCGATGCGGCCGGGGTCGGCGACGGCAGGAAGCTGCGACGTGTCGAGCTCGGCGAGGCGCTTCAGGGCGGTCGGCGTCAGCGTCGCTGCCGTGATGTCGGCCACGACGCCGGAGAGATCGCGCACCGTTCCCTTCGCATCGACGAGCGCGGGCTTTTCCGCGCCCTTGGCGCCGTATCGCATCAGCTTCATGGCTGTCCTTGGTGAGCGGGGAGCGAAGTTTAGAGGGTTGGCGACGCCCGGCTCCGGCGCGAGGCCGGATCAGTTCGACCAGCCGCCGTCGATCACCTGCGCCGTGCCCGTGGTGAACGCCGATTCGTCGCTCGCAAGGTAGACGGCGAGCGCGGCGATCTCCTCGCTGCGGCCGACCCGGCCCATCGGCTGGCGCGCGACGAACGCTGCCTGCACGTCGGCCTCGGTTTGCCCGCTGGCCCTGGCCTGCGCGGCGATCCGCTCGCGCAACGATGGCGACTCGACGGTGCCCGGGCAAATGGCGTTGCAGCGGATGCCGCGGGTGATGAAATCGGCAGCGATCGATTTCGTGAGGCCGATCACCGCTGCCTTGGTGGCGCCGTAGACGAAGCGATTCGGCGCGCCCTTGATGCTGCCGGCCACCGAGGCCATGTTGATGATCGAGCCACCGCCGCTGCCGCCCTGGAACGAGGCCAGCATCGACGGCAGGAAGGCGCGGATCAGGCGGTACATCGAGCGCACGTTGAGGTCGAACGAGAAGTCGAAGGCGATCTCGTCGCAATCGAGCACGGTGCCGGCGTGGACGTAGCCCGCGCCGTTGAACAGCACGTGCACGGGTCCTTTGGCGAGCGCCTGGATCGACGCGGCGAGGACGGCGCTGGCATCGGTGACATCGAGCCGGCGTGTCTCGCAGCCGGTGGCGCGGCCGAGATCGGCCAGCAGCTCGTCGTTGATGTCGGTCGCGATGACGCGGGCACCTTCGCGGACGAAGGCTTCGGCGGTGGCGCGGCCGATGCCCTGGCCCGCGGCGGTGATGAAGGCGGTCTTGCCCTCGAGGCGGTCGGTCATGTGGGTGGGATCCGTGGCAGTGCTGTCGAAATGCGCGACCCAGAAGACGACCGGGCCGGTAAAGAATAGTTTCGCCGCGATTGCCGCGTCAACAACGGTTTCCCTTCCAGCGTGAAGCGTCGCTCGCAAGGCGAGGGACCATGCCATAGGACGTGGCGCCGACCGTGCTGCCTTCCGTCCGGTCGACTCGCGTCGGATCATTTCGTTTGATAGCCTTCGCGCCACGACAAGCGAGCGCAAGCCAACGAGCGCCCACCCATGGAACAGCCGTCCGAACCTCTCCTTCTTTCCGCCGCTCCTCCGCCGCCCTTGCTGCCTGCACCTGACCGTCCGAAGCGTGGACGATGGCTCGGAGCCGTCGCGGCGGTGCTGGCACTGGCGGCGCTCGGCCTGCTCGCCTGGTATCTCACGCACCGGCCGGCCGCTCCAGGCGGTGGCTTCGGCGCGGGTGCAGGAGCATCGGGCGCCTCCGGGGTGGCAGGAGGCCCGGGCGGCGCCGGAGGACGCGGCGGCCCTGGCGGCGGCCGCGGCGGAGCCGGCGCGAGCACCGTCGGGATCGCCGCCGCGACCCGCGCCAACCTGCCGGTCTACCTCAATGCGCTCGGCACCGTCACCGCCGCCGTGACGACGACGGTGCGGCCGCAGGTCTCGGGCGTCATCACCCAAGTGGCGTTCACCGAGGGCCAGATGGTGAAGAAGGGCCAGCTGCTGGCGACGATCGACCCACGGCCGTTCGAGATTGCGCTGCAGCAGGCGATCGGCGCGCGCATGCGCGACGAGGCCACGCTCGAAAGCAACCGGGTCCAGCTGCAGCGCTACCAGACCCTCCTCGGCCAGGACTCGATCGCCCGCCAGGATGTCGACACCCTCGCGGCAACAGTCAAGCAGCTGGAGGGGACGATCGTCATCGACAAGGCGAACGAGAACACGGCGCGCCTGAACCTGAGCTACTGCCGCATCGTCGCGCCGATCACCGGCCGCGTCGGCCTGCGGCCGATCGATCCCGGCAACTACATCGCCGCCGGCGACACCAACGGCGTCGCCGTCCTCACCCAGATCGCGCCGATCGACGTCGAGTTCGCTGTGCCGCAGGACCGCGTTCCCGAGATCCAGTCGCGCGTCGGCTCGGGTACGACGCTTCCGGTCACCGCGTTCGACCGGACGCGCACCGCGCAGCTCGACCAGGGCACCTTCTCCACCCTCGACAACCAGATCGACATCCAGACCGGGACGGTCAAGGCCAAGGCGCGCTTCCCCAATGCGGCGCTGCAGCTCTACCCGAACCAGTTCGTCAATGCGCGCCTGCTGCTTCGGGTGCAGCAAGGCGCGATCGTCATTCCCGTGACCGCGATTCGCAACGGCCCGAACGGCGACTTCGTTTACGTGCTCAACGCCGACCGGACGGTCTCGGTCCGGGCGGTGACGCGCGGCATCGCCACCACCGACCTCGTCGCCGTCGACAAGGGCCTCGATCTCGGCGAGCGCGTCGTCACCGAAGGCGGCGATCGGCTCAAGGACGGCGCCAAGGTGCAGCTGGCGGCGGACCGGCCGGCGTCCGGCGCCTCGGGAGCGTACGGCGGCCGGCGATCCGCTTCCGGAGCCGATGGCGCCGCATCCGGCCATCGGCGACGTTCGCCTGACGGCACCGAGAGCGCTGCTTCCGCTCCAGCTTCTTGAGCCCGTCCCGTCCATTCATCCAGCGGCCGGTGGCGACCTCGCTGCTGATGCTGGCGATCGTCCTCGCCGGCCTCGTCGGCTTCAAGTTCCTGCCGCTCTCGGCGCTGCCGCAAGTCGACTACCCGACGATCCAGGTGCAGACGCTCTATCCGGGCGGCAGCCCCGAGGTGATGAGCAACACGGTGACGGCGCCCCTCGAGCGCCAGTTCGGCCAGATGGCCGGGCTCGACCGGATGAGCTCGACCAGCGCCGCCGGCGTCTCGATCATCACGCTGCAGTTCACCCTCGGGCTGACGCTCGACGTCGCCGAGCAGGAGGTGCAGGCGGCCATCAACGCCGGCGGCTCGCTGCTGCCGGCCGACCTGCCGGCGCCGCCGGTCTACGCCAAGGTGAACCCGGCCGACGCACCGGTGCTGACCCTCGCCGTCACCTCCGATACGCTGCCGCTCACCGAGGTGCAGAACCTCGTCAACACGCGCCTGGCGCAGAAGATCAGCCAGGTCTCCGGCGTCGGCTTGGTGTCGCTGAGCGGCGGCCAGCGGCCGGCCGTGCGCATCCAGGCCAACACCCAGGCGCTGGCGGCCAACGGCATCGGCCTCGACACCCTGCGTACCGCGATCACCAACGCCAACGCCAACGGCGCCAAGGGCAGCTTCGACGGCCCGAAGCGCTCGTACACGATCAATTCAAACGACCAACTCGTCACCGTCGACGATTACAAGAACCTGATCGTCACCTACAAGAACGGCGCCCCGGTGCGCATGATCGACGTTGCCCGCGTCGTCGACAGCGCCGAGAACACGCAGCTCGGCGCCTGGGCCGGCATGGCGTGTTCCGGGGCGTCTTCGGCATCGAGCGCCGGCGGCCAGTCGTGCGTCGACGGCCACCTGCTGGCGCCGGCGATCATCCTCAACGTCCAGCGCCAGCCGGGTGCCAACGTCATCGGCACGGTGAACGCGATCAAGGCGCTGCTGCCCGACCTGCGCGCCAGCCTGCCAAGCAGCCTGCGGATCGACGTGCTCAGCGATCGCACCAACGGCATCCGCGCTTCGGTCGAGCACGTCGAGATGGAGCTGATGCTCGCGGTCGTGCTCGTGGTCCTGGTGATCTTTGCCTTCCTCGGCAGTCTGCGCGCGACGGTGATCGCCAGCATCGCCGTGCCGATCTCGCTCATCGGCACCTTCGGCCTGATGTACCTGATGAGCTACAGCCTCAACAACCTGAGCCTGATGGCTCTGACCATCGCCACCGGCTTCGTCGTCGACGACGCCATCGTGATGATCGAGAACATCTCGCGCTACATCGAGAAGGGCGAGCCGCCGATGCAGGCTGCCGTCAAGGGCGCGACGCAGATCGGCTTCACCATCATCTCGCTCACCGTGTCGCTGATCGCGGTGCTGATCCCGCTGCTCTTCATGGGCGACGTCGTCGGCCGCCTCTTCCGCGAGTTCGCGGTGACGCTGGCGATCACGATTCTGATCTCCGCCGTCGTCTCGCTGACGCTGGTGCCGATGATGTCGGCCCGCTGGCTGAAGCGGGCCGAGCAGAAGACGAGCGGCGTCGCCGCCAAGGCGCAGGCCTTCTTCGCCCGCGTCATGGATCGCTACGACCATGGCCTGGCCTGGGTGATCGATCACCAGGCCATCACGCTCGTGGTCGCTTTGCTGACCTTCGTGGTCACGGTGCTGCTCTACCTGGCGATCCCGAAGGGCCTCTTCCCGACGCAGGACACCGGGCAGCTGCAAGGGCGCCTCGAGGCCGCCCAGGACGTTTCGTACGACCGCATGGCGTCGCTGCAGCAGCAAGCGGCGCTGGCGATCCTGCAGGACCCGGAGGTCGACAACCTGAGCTCGTTCGTCGGCGTCGACGCCGCCAACAACACGATGCTGCACACCGGCAGCCTGCTCATCAACTTGAAGGGCGGCCACGGCGACCAGCAAGCGCTGATGGACCGGCTGCGCCAGCGGGTCAGCCAGGTGGCGGGGGCGACGCTCAACCTGCAGCCGACGCAGGATCTGACGATCGATGCCGAGACCGGGCCGACGCAGTACCGGGTCTCGCTCGAAGGCGTCGACAGCGCCACGATCACCTTGTGGATGAACCGCCTGGTGGCGAAGCTGCAGAGCGTGCCGAAAGTGCGCAACGTCAGCAGCGACGCCGGAGCACAGGGCCTGGCGGCCTACGTCAATGTCAACCGCGATACCGCGGCGCGACTGTCGATCACCGCCAGCTCGGTCGACGACGCGCTCTACAGCGCCTTCGGCCAGCGCATCGTCTCGACCATCTTCACCGAGACCAACCAGTACCGGGTCATCCTCGAGGCGCAGCCCGACAGCGTCAAGACGCCCGAGGCGCTCGGGCAGCTCAACCTCATCGCCGGCAACGGCACGGCGACGCCGCTCTCGGCGATCGCCAGCATCGTCGAGCAGAACGCGCCGCTGCAGATCACGCACGTCGCCCAGTACCCCGCCAGCACGCTCAACTTCGACACCGCCAACGGCGTCGCCCTCGGCGACGGCGTCGACGCGATCCGCCAGGCGGCCAAGGACATCGGCCTGCCGAGCACCGTCACCATGACCTTCCTCGGCGCGTCCGGTGCCTACGAGCGGTCGCTCTCGAACCAGCTCTGGCTGATCCTGGCGGCGGTGGTCTGCGTCTACATCGTTCTCGGCGTCCTCTACGAGAGCTACGTCCATCCGTTGACGATCCTGTCGACCCTGCCGTCGGCCGGGGTCGGCGCGCTGCTGGCCCTGATCATCACCGGCCACGACCTCGGCGTGATCGGCATCATCGGCATCATCCTGCTCATCGGCATCGTCAAGAAGAACGCGATCATGATGATCGACTTCGCCATCGACGCCGAGCGCAACCAGGGCATGAGCGCGCGCGAGGCGATCCACCAGGCGGCGCTGCTGCGCCTGCGGCCCATCCTGATGACGACGCTCGCGGCGCTGTTCGCCGCCGTGCCGCTGATGCTCAGCTGGGGCGACGGCGCCGAGCTGCGAAGGCCGCTCGGTCTGGCGATCTTCGGTGGCCTGATCGTCAGCCAGCTGCTGACGCTCTTCACCACGCCGGTGATCTATCTCGGCTTCGATCGCCTCGGCGGCGGCACCACCCGCCTGCCCGACGACGAGGCCGAGGCCGAAGGCGCGGCGCGGGACGATCCGGCACCCGAGGCGGCGCGATGAACCTCTCGCGCCCGTTCGTGCGCCGGCCGATCGGCACTGTGCTGCTGACGGTCGGCATCGCGCTGGCGGGAATCTCGGGCTTCTTCATGCTGCCGGTGTCGCCGCTGCCGCAGGTCGACTACCCGGTGATCTCGGTCAGCGCCAACATTCCCGGCGCCAGTCCGGAGACGATGGCGACAAGCGTCGCCACGCCGCTCGAGCGCCGCCTCGGAACGATCGCCGGCGTCAACGAGATCACCTCGTCGAGCAGCACCGGCAACTCGCGGGTGACGCTGCAGTTCGATCTCAACCGCAACATCGACGGCGCCGCCCGCGAGGTCCAGGCGGCGATCAACGCCAGCCGCGTCGACCTGCCGACGACGCTGCGCAGCAACCCGACCTACCGCAAGGCCAACCCCGCGGCCTCGCCGGTGATCATCCTGGCGCTGACCTCGAAGACGAAGAGTCCCGGCCAGATCTACGACGAGGTCTCGAACATCATCAGCCAGCGCCTGTCGCAGGTCGACGGCGTCGGCGACGTCGAGATCGGCGGCGGCTCGCTGCCGGCGGTGCGCATCGAGCTGCTTCCCTTCGCGTTGAACAAGTACGGCATCAGCACCGAGGACGTGCGCGCCGCCATCCAGGCGAGCAATGCCAACCGGCCCAAGGGTGCGATCCAGGGCGAGGGCCGTCGGCTGCAGATCTACACGCAGACGCCGGCGCTGAAGGCGAGCGAATACGCGCCGATGGTCGTCGCCTGGCGCAACGGCGCCGCGGTCCGTCTGCAGGACGTCGCGCAGGTGCTCGACGGCGTCGAGGACACGCGCACGCTCGGCCTCTTCAACGGCGAGAAGGCGATCATCATCCTGGTGACGCGGCAGCCCTCGGCCAACATCATCCAGACGGTCGATTCCGTGCGCGCGATGCTGCCCGAGCTTCAGGCCGAGCTGCCCGCCGACGTGACCCTGCAGGTCGCCTCCGACAGCACGAACTCGATTCGCTCGTCTTTGCGCGAGGTCGAGATCACGCTGGTCATCTCGGTCATCCTCGTCGTCCTCGTGGTGAGCGTGTTCCTGCGCAGCATCCGCGCCACGATCGTGCCGGCGGTGGCGACCGTGGTGGCGCTGCTCGGCACCTTCGGCGTCATGTACCTGTTCGGCTTCTCGCTCAACAACCTGAGCCTGATGGCGCTGACGGTGGCCACCGGCTTCGTCGTCGACGACGCCATCGTCGTCCTCGAGAACACCAGCCGGCACATCGAGGCCGGCATGACGCGGATGCGCGCCGCCCTGCTCGGCGCCCGCGAGGTCGGCTTCACGGTGCTCTCCATCAGCCTGTCGCTGGTGGCCGTCTTCATCCCGCTGCTCTTCATGGGCGGCCAGGTCGGCCGGCTGTTCCGCGAATTCGCGGTGACGCTCTCGGCGGCGGTGATGATCTCGCTCGTCATCTCGCTGACGACGACGCCGATGATGTGCGCCT
>DAIMIM010000086.1:0-10375 GCA_036722755.1 Caldimonas sp.
TCATCAGCCGCATGCCGAGCGATCCGCAGCAGGGCGACATCGTGCCCATCGTCGTCATCTCGCTCGTGCTCGCCTTCGCCGCCACGCTCTACCCGAGTTGGCGCGCCAGCCGCATGCAGCCGGCCGAGGCGCTGCGCTATGAGTGAAGGCGCGGCAGCGACGCAGGCAGGCCCGGTCGTCGTCGCGACCGCCCTGCACAAGCGTTTCGTCGAGCACAGCGGCGCCGCCAAGCTCGACGTGCACGTGCTGCAGGGCATCGATCTCGCCGTCGCCGCTGGCGAGACGCTCGCCGTCGTCGGCGCGTCGGGGTCGGGCAAGAGCACGCTGCTGCACCTGCTCGGCGGCCTCGAGGCGCCGACCAGCGGCACCGTGCTGCTCTGCGGCCGCGACTTCACGACTCTGGACCAGGCGGAACAGGGTCAGTGGCGAAATCGACATCTCGGTTTCGTCTACCAGTTCCACCATCTGCTGCCGGAGTTCACGGCGCTCGACAACGTCGCCATGCCGCTGCGCATTCGCCGCGCCAGCCACGCCGAGGCGCGCGAGCGCGCGGCCGAGGCGCTCGGCCAGGTCGGCCTGGCCGAGCGGATGATGCACAGGCCGTCGCAGCTCTCCGGCGGCGAGAGGCAGCGCGTGGCGATCGCACGCGCGTTGGCCGGCTCGCCCGACTGCGTGCTGGCCGACGAGCCGACCGGCAACCTCGATCGCGTCACGGCCGATTCGGTCTTCGCCTTGCTGCTGGAGCTGGCCCGCGTCCGCAAGATGGCCTTCGTGCTGGTCAGTCACGACGAGAGCCTGGCCGCGCGCTGCGACCGGACGCTTCATCTCGTGCAGGGAAAGCTCGCGCCCTGAGCGCGCGCGCGACGACAGGCCTCGAGGGCAGCGGGCGGGCGTGTGCCGGCGACGGTCAATCGCCGGCGCAGACCACCTGGCGATAGGCGAACTCGGCGTGGCTGGTCTCGCCGTTGCGCTGGCCTTCGATCCAGGCGAGCACCGCGTTGTCGCCCTCCTTGCGATAGCCGATCTTCTGCGGAAATTCCTGCTGCGCGTTCTCGAAGACGACGCTCGAATCGGTGAGTGCCGACGACGTGAAGACGACCGGCGCCTTGCCGGAGGGCCGGACCTCGAACGCGAGCCGGTCGCCCTGGTCGCGGATCATCATGAATTCATAGGTGACGAGGTTCGCGCCCTCGACCGTGCGGCTGCTGCCGATCATGGTCTTGCCGCGCGGTGCCATCCATTGCTCCTCGACGGCACGGTCCTGGTTGACCGCTGCCCAGCAGCCTTGCAGCCAGCCGAGCTTGTGCGCCTGGGTCGACTGGGCCCGGGGCACAGCCGGCAGGAACGCGAGGGCGAGCGAGAGCAGCAGCGGCGTTGTCTTCATCGGGACTCCCTGATTGCGCGTCGCGGTGCCAGTGGCAACGGCGATCGACGTCGAGTCTGCCGCGCCGGCTCGCCCGTGACAAGGCCGGGGGCTGCTCACTTCGTCTCCTATTGCGCAACCCGGGCGCGAATGTGTTCAGCGAAGCGTCGTTCGGGCCAGCCGCCTCGGGCTGGCGACGGCCGTGCGGCGGCTACTTGCTCTTCGGAACGCGCTGGCTCTCGCCCCACAGGGCCTGGCACTCGCGCTCGATGGAATTCGACGCCGATGCAGCGACCGGCCGGCTCTTCGCCATGACCTGGGCGGCACGTTTCTTCTCGGCATCGTAGTCGGCGCCGCTGCGAACCTTGGCGAGCCGGGTCAACGATTTCTCGTCGGCCTTGATGCGGTACAGGCTCAGGTACGTTTCGTCGCGGTGGCCCTTCATCTGCGGCAACTGTGCTTCGCATTTCACGTAGCTGAGGTCGTATTTCGCCAGCGCCCTGGCGTCGAACACGCTGGCCTGGGCGGAGCCGGCGACGAGAAGTGCGGTCGTGGCGACCAGTATGGGGATGCGCATGGACAGGCCCGATGTCGGGTTCGGTGGCGACGCGCCATTGGACACCGGTTCGACCAGCTCTTTGCATCGCGCGCCGCGCCAGGTCGGCGCATTGGTGAGCAAATGCACTGCCATTCGCGGATCGCCGACGCTCACGGTCGTGTGGCCGGCCGCTCGAAGCAGGGGGCGCCGCCTTGCGACGCGACGCGGCTGGCCATGTCGAAGCGCTGCCCCTGCAGCGCAACCTGGCCGCCGCAAAGCGATTGCGCCTGGCACGCGGGCTCGCTGGTCGTGAGCTCGAACGCGTCGGACGTGGCGTGCACGGCCACCAGGCACGGACTGGCGCCGCCCTTCGTCGCCGCGCCGCCGTCGGGACGGACGGGCAGGACGAGCATCTCGCCGGTGGCGCCGCTGCGCAGCCTGGCCACGCCTGTGATCGAGCACACCGACGCATTGGGGCCGACAACGGTCAGCGCGACGTCGAAGAGCCTCGTCTTCGTGCGCCGGATGCCGAGCGAGCTCTGCGCCCCGGCGGGCGGCCGGATTGCTGCATCGGCCGCGGCTGCCGGCTCGGGACGAACGTAGCAGGCGTCGGCCCAGGCATCCGGCCGCGCGTCGGCAGTCGATGCGAGCGCTGCCAGCGCCAGGATCAGCGCAGGCCTGCTGCATCGGCGCGCCTGCATCGCCATCAGTCGAGGTGCTTGCTCATGCTGATGTTGGTCGTTTCGTAACCGAGCTTGCCATAGAGCGCCCGGGCGCCGGCGTTGTGCCCGAACACGTGCAAGGCGATCGTCGACAGCCCGAGTGCGCGCACCTTCGCTTCGAGCGCCGCGAAGGCGAGGCTCGCGTAGCCTCTGCGCTGAAACGGTGGCGCGACAAGAACGTCGTAGACATACGCGATCTTCCCGCCGGCCTGTGCCTGCACCGCGAACCAGAGCGTGCCGACGTCGACCTGCGAGACCGCGTCGCGGATCTTGAGAAGGTGGTGGTCGGGCGTGGCGAGCCCTTGCGGCAGCAGGGAGTCGAGGCTGTCGCGGGCCAGGCGCAACGACTCCTCCGCAGACCACTGACCCGACCGCACCTTGTCTTTCGCGTAGTCGCGTGACGACGCCTCTGCGTAGGCGACGAACGCGTCATCGCTCATGGGCACCAGGGCGATCGGCGTCAATTGACGAACGTCGTGTCGTCCTTCGGCTGCGGCGGGATCTTGATCGCGATCGCCTTGACCGGGCCGCTCGTGACGATCGTGCCGCCGTGCGCCGTTCCCTTCGGAATGATGATGAGCGTGCCGGGCTTGAATTCCTTCCGCTCGCCGCCGAGCCACATCGCGCCGCTGCCTTCGATGATGTACTGGATCTCGTCCGTCTTGGCGTGGAAGTGCTTGGCGACATTGCCCGACTGGATGCCGATCGTCGCGTTGTCGGTCGTGACCAGGCCCTTGGCGTTCATCTCGGCATTCGGCGTGGTCGGCAGGTCGGCGTGCTTGATCGCCATCAGGTCGATCATCGCCGGCGCCAGCGGCGCCGACTCGGCGTGCGCCTCGGCGATGGCGTGGCGCGCCAGCGGCGACGCGACCACGCCTGCACAGAATGCGACGGCGAGGGCGATGCTGAATGTCGTCATGTTGTGGCGCATGAAGGTCTCCGGTGGGCGTTGTGCGGGTCTGCGCACAAAGTATGCCCGCGGCGTCGCGCAGGCGATCTACGAGGAGACCCGCATCGGACGATGAGTGCCGCGCCCGAGTCGCGCCGCTCCGCGAGCCCATGGCAAACGCCGGTCACTCGCCGAGCTCGGCGAGCTCGCTTGCGCACCGTGCTCTCTCTGGCGCGGCCACCTGATCGAAGTGGCTCTTCGCCTTCTGGCGGTGGGCTTCGAAGAGCGTGGCGTCGCCGGCAGCCCGATGTGCGATCGCGACGATGGCCTGGGCGAAGAACTGCTCGAGCGCGGGCGCGGCATGCATCTCGCACACCGCCGCGCAGCGCGTCGCGCGATCGACAGCGTTGCACGGCTCGCCCGCTTGCAGGAGGCTGCGCGCGAGCCGGTATTCAGCCCGCTCGACCTCGAGCCACGTGCCGGCCTGCGTCCAGTAGCGGACGCCGGCCTGCGCAGCGGCGACCATGGCGCGGGTCTCGACGGCGGAGCGGTCGCGCCTGCCTTCGAGGCTGGCGGCAAGATTGTTGCCGCCGACGGCGAGCGCGCGGATGCCGGGAGACCCTGCCGGCAGGCCGGCCCGCTCGAGCTCCAGCGCCGCGGAGAACGCGTCGATGGCGCGGCCCACGTCGTCGCGGCCTGCGAGCGCCGACGCGGCAGTCGCCAGGGCGCACACCCGGTCCTCGGCGGAGAGCTGCTCCAGCGCGGTTGTGTCGCCGCCGGCGTAGCGCAGCGACGCGATGTTCCTGGTGAGCGGTGCCGTGGATGCAGCACCGGCCTCGAGAACAGGCAGGTCGCGCATCGCCACGAGCAAGTCGATGCCGCGCTGCCACTGACCGAGGTGTTCGCCGTGAACGTGCGTCGACAAATGGGCGAAGGGTGCAACGTGCTCGGCCGCTCGCACCAGATGAAGCGACGACGCGATGCGATCGGCGACGTCCTGCGGATGGTCCGCGTGCTCTGCCCATGCGGCGTCGAGAAAGGCTTCGAACGACATGTTCAGCGCTGCCTGCCCAGATCGATTCGATACCGAAGGCCCGGCTTGCTGCCGAATTGCGGCGGCTTGCTGAAGCGCTCGACAAGCCAGCCGCCGTTCGCGGTGATGACCCGCTGAGAGCCCAGGTTCTCGGGATCGGTGGTGATCTCGACGAACGGCAGCCCTTCGGCCCGTGCCTGCGGCAACAGGAGGGAAAGCGCCCGCGTGGCATGGCCGCGGCGCTGCTTCCAGGGCACGACGGCGTAGCCGATGTGGCCCAGGCAATGCGGCGGAAGCGCTGTCGTGCCGGGCTGCCAGCGCAGGCCGATGCTGCCGCAGAACTCGCCGTCCCAGAGCCACCGGCGAAGCCCCGGAATGCGTGGCACGAGCGAGCCGTCGGGCAGCGCGACTGGATCGCCTTTGGCCTCGCGGTCGGTCATGCGTTCCAGGAACGATGCAGGGTCGGCGTGGATGCGGTCGAGATCTTCCGCGGCCGCTGCGGCGCCGCGAAGATTGTCGGCCGACCAGCCGCGCTCGAGCGCGGCGACGTAGCTTGCAAGATGCGCGACTGAAGGCGTGACCAGGTTCATGACGTGCCGGCGGGTTCGGTCCAGGGAAATTGTCGGCGAGTCAGAGCGCCCCTAATCGTCCAGCAGCGATGCTCTGAAGAAGCTCCATGCGGTGCCGTCGTGGAGATAGAAGCAGCCGTTGGCGCAGTCTTCCTTGCCGGGAAAGTATTCCCGGTAGGCACGTGGCACGAGGCGCAGCAGCTGCTCGTCGGTCAGCGCGTCGAACTGCTCGGGGCTGATGGCGCGGCCGACCCTGGGCTCGCTCGTTGGCCTCGTCATTTTCTCCAGCGCCAGGCCGGCGGCTCACCCTTGACGAGGCAGACGGCCAGGAGCACCACCGTGAGCGCGACCGTGCACGCCAGAAACGCAGCCAGATTCAGCTTCGGCGGGAACACGTACCCGCTCGCGGCCAGGAGAACGAGGAAGGCGATCAGCACGAGCCAGCCTTGCCAGGCGCTCGGCAGGCCCCAACCCCACCCGACCTGCTTGGCGGGAAACCAATACGACGACTGCTGCATGCATGCCTCCGGCGATGAACCGGGCGGCCGTGACCGCACCGCTCGATCGGGCGATGTTAAGCACACTGCGGCGTCGTCTGCACATCGAGCATCGTCCGCAATCCCGCCGCACGTGCAATCGCGGCGGTCTCGCCGGACGTGACCTCGAACGACCGCCGCCGGGCTTCTCTGCGCACCGGCTCGCAGCCGCCCCTGGGCGGCCCCGGTCACCCGATCAGAGAGCCTTCAGGAACGCCACCAGATCGTCCTTCTCCTGTTCGGTGAAGCCGATGTTGAAGCGGTCGTTGTAGAACTTGACGACCTCTCGAAGATCCTTGGCGAAGCCGTTGTGGAAATAGGGCGCGCGGGTGGCCAGGGCGCGCAGGGTCGGCCCCTTGAACCGGCCGATGTCCTTCCACTGCCCGGTGATGAGGGCGCGTCCCGGATCGGTGGTCTGCACGGTCTGCCCG
This sequence comes from Caldimonas sp., assembly GCA_036722755.1. Lineage (GTDB taxonomy): Bacteria > Pseudomonadota > Gammaproteobacteria > Burkholderiales > Burkholderiaceae_C > Schlegelella_A. The sequence goes on from DAIMIM010000086.1 coordinate 6,082, forward strand.
GTCGTGAGGTTGCGCAGGGTGTAGAGCGGCAGGTCGGCAGTGCGGCGGCTTGCGTCGGTCAGGCCGATGTCGAGCGGCAGCGGCACCGAATGGTCGCCGGCGTTGGGGGCGTTGTGGCAGGTCGTGCAGTTGCCGGCGATGGTCGGCACGCCGAGGTCGTCGTTGAGGCCCTTGACGCCGGTGATCAGGATCGGCTTGCTGTTGAAGAGCGCCTCGCCGCGCGCCACCGCCCGGCGGGCCACGGCGACGCCACGGTCTCGCCCTTCCTCGTCCGGCCGGCGCGCGTCGGGGATGTACGACTGCCAGCCGCTGTAGAGCGTCATCGCGGTCGGATCGAAGCTGGCGTGCGTACGGTAGTCGCCGGCCAGGGTGTCGTTGATGCCGAAGTAGGAGACCTGCTGCGTGAGGGCCAGCGGGCCGCCGTTGGCGCCATAGGCCGTCAGGCGTCCGGCGTCGTCGTCGTGCACCTGTGCCGTGGTCAGGCCGAGCTCGAAGGCGACGATGGCGTTGCGCTTGGCGTCGTCGATGGGCAGGGAGGCCTGGGCGTGGCCGACGGTGGCCGCGTTGGCCTGGTCGGCCAGATCGAAATGCAACGACGCGAAGCAGGTCGTCGTGCCGAAGAGGCAATCGGTCGACGTGGGATCCTTGAAGGTCTCGCGGCCATCCCACATCACCGTGCTCAGGAAGCGCAGGTTCGTCGCGGCGAGCGGCCGGCGAAAGAGCGAGAGCTCGGCGGCGGACGCATAGCCGTACGGATCGTCGACCTGGACCAGCTCGAACTGCGCATTCGCCGGAATGCCGATGCCGACCCGGATCAGGCCCTTGTGCAGCAGCATGCTGTAGGCGCGTTCGCGCTGGGCCAATGTCGACACTTCGGCGCGCGGCGAGACCGAACCGTCGTTCAGGCGAAAGATGGGGTCGTTGCCGCGCGTTGCGTCGAACCGCTCGCGAATCGCCTCGGGCGTCACCGACCAGCCCTGGGCCGCCTGGTGGCAGGTCGAGCAACTGCGCCCGTTGGTTCCCAGGCTGGTGAAGAACGGTCCCTGCCGGTCGATCGGGCCCGTGGCGCTGATGGTCAGGGCGACGCCGCTGGCATTCCTGTGCCGCTGCTGGCTGTTCTCGAAACGGCCGTTGTCGTCGGCACGTGCGGCAGGAACGAGCGCCGCCGCCAGCGTCGTGGCCAGCAACACCGCGCCGCCGAGCGTGGCGAACCTGTGCCTGGACCCCGGCGCCGATCTCCGCGCATGCAAATTCGCGCCGTTGGCGCACACCGATCCGTTGCCTTGAATATCCGTGGTCATGCCGTCCTCCGAGTTTCTTGGGAACAACGACTCGCAAGCCATCGTTCCTGACGAAGACGAAATTCGACGACCAAACCCGTCAATCCGCTCGCTAACCCCTAGCCCTGGCGCCCGCGCGCCAGGGCGGTCGACATCGGCTTGCGGCGGCCGGACTGCGCCGTGGCTGCCTCAGCTCAGATGTCTTTCCACGGGTTCACCTTGCGTCCCTCGATGTCGGTGAACTCGCCGAACAGGATGAACAGCAAGTCGATCACCGCCCAGACGCCGAGCCCTCCGAATGTCAGCAACTGGGCGATGGCGGTGCCCGTTTTCCCGGCGTAGAAGCGATGGGCGCCGAAGACCCCGAACAGCAGGCACAAGATGGCCATCAGCATGCCGTTCCTCGTGCTCGGAATGTCGGCAGGGACCGCCGGAGCGGGTGTTGTTTCTGACATGCGCGATGCTCCTTCGGATCAAAAGGCGAGCGGAGGGCTCAGGCATCCTGCGCTCCGACGACCAGCGCCACGAGCCTGGACACCGCGTCGTCGTCGGCGTTTCGTTGCAGAGCCGCAGAAAACGCGTTGAATGTCGGGGCGTCGAACCGCTCGAGCCAGCGCAGCGATCGCTTCGCGCCTTCGAACCACTGGCCGCGAATGCAGAAGTAGTCTTCGAGCAGCGCAGTCAGCAGCCAGACTCGGCGATAGTTCCCTCCGCGTCCGAGCGTCTGATGCGTTGGACCATTTTGTGCGCCCAGGCCTTTCGGGCCGCGATCTCGTCTGCGGGGAGCGGCGCGGGCCCGCGGCGATGGAGTTCTTCGAGTCGGCCGAGAAAGCCGGCCGCCCGCGAATCGCGTCCAAGCAGAACCTTGCTCCCACGCAGCTTGAGGTGCTCTTCCGTCGGCGCGAGCAGAACGGCCTCCGGGTAGACGAAGGCGTCGAGGTAGGCATCGCCGACGAGCCTGGCGTCCCTAAGGACCACTGCGGTGCTCCCGAAGCCGGCCAGGTCGTAGTCACTGTCTGCGCCTTCCGCTCCGTTCGCGCGCGATCCGTACAACAGGATCGTGTGCACGCCGTGGCGAGACACGAGCTCCCGGCAGGCCTCGTCGATGAAGGTGTCGATCGCCATCAGCAGTGTCTGACGTTCCTTGCCTGCGATGAAGGAGCCGGTCGCCCGCTCAGTTCCAGCTTCTCGTCACCAGCTCCTGCGCATTCCCCAAGATCGAGCGGTTGTACCGAGTCAGGTACGGCGCCAGGGCGGACAGCGCGAGGCCGGCCGCCTCTTTCGCCCTGCCCTGGGCGACATAGGTGAGCGCGAGCGTGGCGCGCGCCTCGTCGTGCAATGCGCGCTCCCGGCCCGGTTCAAGGTGGCGATCGAGCTCCGAGACGAGCAGTTGCTCGCTCTCGTTCAGGCGACCGAGGATGCGCAGCGTGCTCGCCAGCTGGATGGTGGCGCGCGAACGCCGATAGGCATCGAGCTGGCCACTCGCCAGCGCAGCGCGATAGAACGCCTCGGCATCGGCCTCGATGCCCGCCGTGTCCCGCGCGCAACCACGCTCGAACAGGGCGCTTGCGTCGCCGGGCTCGCGCTCATCCGCGAGCGCGTCCGCCGCTTTCACCAGCTCTTCGGCAGGCAAGGACGGAGCGCGCTGCCAGAGCGCCGCAACACGTGCTTCCCATTGCGGGTCGGCTGCTTGCATGCTTCAGTCTAGCTGCTCGTCGTCCGGCGAAATCGGCTCGGGGAGCTCGCCGTGGAGAACCTCGAAGACGCTGCACACCACGGGCATGCTCTGCACCGGATCGCGTGCGATGCGTTGGCACTCGCGCGTGAAAAACGCCCAGTGGGCGCGACGCCAATAGGCGAGCGAACCATCGCCTTCGCCTTCGATGGCGGCGTACTCCGCCGTAACGTCGTCGTATCGACACACCATCACCTCGACGAGACGCGTGACGATCGCCGGCCGGCCCCGGTGGTCGAGGACGATCTCGATGTCGCCGGCCGCGGGCAGAGACTGGCCATCGGCTTCGAGGGCCCACAGCAACGCCGTTCCCGCGCGCTTGCGGCCTTGGCGAATGAGTGCAAGCAGTTCCCGTGAGAGAGCAGCCGAGTCGCCGTATCCGTCCAGGCGGACCGGCCCGGGCGGAAGCGCGATTCCGAGCGACGCGAGATGCGCCACGACAGCAGCCACGCCGGGCAACGGGTCCATGCGATGAGGCTCCTCCATGTCAGCGGCCGACCTGCTGCAGCGTCCCTGCGGTTAGGGTTCGCGGAAGACGAAGGGCACGATATCCCAGAGCACATGTGCCAGAACGGGTGGCCAAAGCTGAACGAAGCGGATGTAGTACAGGCCGAACGTCAGCCCGACCGCCAGCACCCAGAGCGCCCCGATGGGACCCTGGTACAGGTGATAGAGAACGCGCACCAGGAGCGTGACGCCGAGCCCGATGGACAAGCCGTGGCGTCGCAGGCCGCGCAGCAGGAAGCCGAGGAGAAACACCTCTTCGAACGTGCCGTTGATGAGCGCCACCAGCACGATGACCGGCATCGAGAGCGTCGCTTCCTGCACCATGCGGTCGATCGGCTGCGGCGGTTGCTCGGCGATGAAGGGGGCGACCACGATCCAGCCGACCAGCCACGCGGCGAAGAAGAGGCCGATTCCCCACGCGCATCCACGCAGGGTCGGCTGAGGGACGAGGCTGCCCACCGAAAAGCGCCGGGCGGCGAGCAAGCCGATGGCTGCCGCGCCGAGCACGACCTCCATGGCGACCAGCCAGAGCAGCGAGGCATCCGAGAACGTTCCGGCCGTCGCCGGAAAGCCAGCCGCGACGGCTTGCAGCGACGCGAGAATGGAAAGGCCGAAGCAGATCGCGATGACCGCGAGCGCTTCACCAATGGTGGTCGTCGTGCGTTCCGGCGCCGGCACCGACAAGTCCTAGGAATCGCCGCTCATTGCAGCGCTAGTTGTTGAGTTGCAATAGGTTGTTCCCGCCGAGGCGGGAAGCAGGAGGCCTGTAGCC
>DAIMIM010000087.1:0-9192 GCA_036722755.1 Caldimonas sp.
AAGGCTATGCTCGCCACCGTGGTATTGAAGTAGTTTTCCGCGTTGCCGACAACCACCGGATAAGCGGACAGTTTTTTATTCTTCAATCTCCTCAGGTTGCCAAAGCTGATCATCCGGCATGCTTTCATTGCCTTTGAGCAGGAACCGGGCAGGGCCTTTCAGCCGGATATCGGGAACCAGAGTGTCATAATCCTGCTGGCTGATCATTTCCCTTTTGAGCATTTTGTAAGATACGTCGCGGTAATAGGCATTCAGCCATTGGCGCAGGCGTTGGTCTTTATCGAATGAATACATGAATTTTTTGGGCCGCGGGATGATGCTGGCCATGAAGATCGCCTCGGCCAAAGTCAGTTCCGCGACATCTTTGGCGAAATAAAAGCGCGCCGCTTCCTGCGCGCCGATCGCGACGGCGCACGAGCCGTTCTTTTCGCCGGGCACCGCGTCATCGTCGACGTCAGCCTGTCGGCCTCGGTGCCGACGCGCAGCAACCACAGCGATGCGCGCCAGGGCATGCCCGATCTTCCCGGCACGTTCGAGATCGGCCCCAACCTCAACGTCGAGTTCTGGCAGTCGGCCGATCGCCGGCTCAAGCTCGACCTGCGCCTGCCGGTGCGCGAGGCGATCACGCTGCAGTCGTCGCCGCGTGCGATCGGCGTCACCTTCTCGCCGAACCTGAACCTCGACGTGCGCAACTTCGCCGGGCAATGGAACATCGGCATGCTGGCCGGCCCGCTCTACGCCGACCGTCGCTACCACGAGCACTTCTACGGTGTTGCGCCGGAGTTCGCCACCGGCACCCGAGCCGCCTACGACGCGCCGGGCGGCTACGCCGGCTGGCGCGCGACCACGGCGTTCTCGCGTCGACTGGGCAACGCCTGGCTCGGCGGCTTCGTGCGCTACGACGACCTGCACGGCGCGGCGTTCGCGCCCAGCCCGCTGGTTCGGCGAGAGAGCGGATTCACGGCGGGATTCGGCGTGTCGTGGATCTTCGCCGTCTCCAGCCAGCGCGTGGTGGTCGAGGATTGACACCGCGGCCTGCACAGAGGCCGCCGGGCCTGCTGCACCGGGTGCTGTTCGCGCTGCTCATCGCCCAGCTCGGGCTGATGTCGCTGAGCTGGAACTTGGTTGCGCCGCTGCTGACGCTGTTGTTGCCGCGCCGCACCGGTATACGCCTCGGCCGGGCGGCGATCTCGTGGATCTACCGGACGTTCTGGCGGACGGCGGAAAGCGTTGGCATGATGCGCATCGATTCGAGCGCGCTCGATGTGCTGCGTGACGAACCGGGTGGCCTCATCGTCGCCGCCAACCATCCGACCATGCTCGATGCGCTCGTCGTCGTCGCCCGACTGCCGCGTGGTGCCTGCATCATGAAGGCGGTGCTGCTGCGAAACATCTTCCTCGGCACCGGCGCGCGCTTGGCGCGCTACATCCGCAACGACGCCGGCCGCGGCATGGTGCGCGACGCCGTCGCGAGCCTGAAGGAAGGCGCCCAGCTCGTTCTCTTCCCCGAGGGCACACGCACGGTCCGGCCGCCGGTCGACGCGTTCAGGCCGGGCATCGCCCTGATCGCGCATCTCGCCCGGGTGCCGATCCAGACCGTTCTCATCGAAAGCGACTCGCCCTATCTGACCAAGGGCTGGCCGCTGCTGCGTCCGCCGCCGGTGCCGGTCGTGATCCGGGTTCGCCTTGGCGAGCGGTTCGCGCCGGAGGCCGACTATCGAACCCTGCTGCGTCGGCTGGAAGACTACTTCGCGCGGGAGCTCGCGTGAACGCATCGACGACGCACCTGGTCGTCATCCCAAGCTACAACACCGGTCCGACCGTCTACGCCACGGTCCGCGCAGCGCGGGCCGCGTGGTCGCCGGTCTGGGTTGTCGTCGACGGCAGCGACGACGGCACCGCCGAAGGCCTGCGCGCGCTCGCCGCCGACGATCCGGGCCTGCGTGTCGACGTGCTCGAGCGCAATCGCGGCAAGGGCTCGGCGGTGCTGCACGCACTCGACGCGGCGCGCGCGGCCGGGTTCGGGCATGCGTTGACGATGGACGCCGACGGGCAGCATCCGACCCAGCTGATCGACGCGTTCATGCGCGAATCGATGCGCCATCCGGATGCCATGGTGCTGGGACGGCCGGTCTTCGACGCCTCGGCGCCGCTGCTTCGGGTGCGCGGTCGGCGCATTTCGAACTGGTGGACCAATCTCGAGACGCTGGGCGCCGGCATCGACGATTCGCTCTACGGCTTTCGCGTCTACCCGATCGGCCCGCTCGTCGACGTGATGCACGGTCAGGCCTGGATGCGGCGCTTCGATTTCGACACCGAAGCCGTCGTCCGGCTGGCGTGGCGAGGCGTGCGGCCCATCAACGTCGCGGCGCCCGTCAGGTACCTGCGCCCGGACGAGGGCGGCGTTTCCCATTTTCGCTATGGACGCGACAACGCGCTGCTGAGCTGGATGCATTTGCGTCTCATGGCAGGCTTCCTGTTGCGCCTGCCGTCGCTGCTGCTGCGCCGAGCCAGCGGCCGGCCGCCGTTCGGGGCGACGTAAAGCGTGCTTGTCGGCGCGGGGCGATGCGGCGAAAATGCGGGCTGCGGAATTTTTCCGCCCATCCACAGGAACCCCCATGAGCTCGAAATCGATTCTCGTCGTCGTTGCCGCCGTTGCCGCGTCGTTGTCATGCCAGCTGGCGCTGGCCCAAGCCAGCTCGCCGACGCGCGCGCAGGTGAAGGCAGAAACCCGCGCCGCCGAGAAGTCGGGCGCCCTCGCGCCTGCCGGGGAAAGCGTCACGCCGGCGACCGGCACACCTGCCTCCGGTTCGCAGCTCACGCGCGCGCAGCGCAAGGCAGCGACACGCCAGGCGCGCAAGGACGGCACGCTGGCACCGGCCGGCTCGACACAGAAGGCCGACGTCGCGATCCAGAAGCAGGGGACCGACACGACCCGCGCCGCGCGCAAGGCGACGACGCTCGACGCGGCGAAGAAAGGCGAGCTCGTTCCGGCCGGCCAGGGCAGCCCGACGCCCACGAAGTAAGGGTGGCGCCAACGTCGTCTCAGATCATCGCGCCGTTGATCGAGACGACCTGGCCGCTGATGTAGGCGGCCTCGTCGGACACGAGGAATGCGATCAGCGCCGCGACCTCGTCGGAGCGGCCGGCGCGCTTCATCGGCACGAGCTTGTCGATGATCGCCCGGTCGAACGACGCGGCCATCCCGGCGTCGATGATCCCGGGTGCGACGGCGTTGACGGTGATGCCGCGGCTCGCCAGCTCGAGCGCGAGCGATTTCGTGGCGCTGTTGATGGCGCCCTTGGCGGCGGCATAGTTCACCTGGCCGCGATTGCCCGTGATCGATGCGATCGACGACAGGTTGACGATGCGGCCCCAGCGCGTGCGGATCATCGGCATGACCAGCGCCTGCGTGACGTTGAAGAAGCCGTCGACCGACACGTCGATGACGCGTCGCCACTGATCCTCGCGCAAGGCCGGAAACGCGGCGTCGTCGTGCACGCCGGCGTTGTTGACGATGATCTGCACCACGCCCGACGCCGCGAGCTGCTCGCAGGCGTCGCGCGTGGCCGCACGGTCGGTGACATCGAAGGCGACGGCTTCGGCGCTGCCGCCGGCGGCGATGATGGCCAGGGCGGTCGCTTCGGCGGCGTCACGGCGGCTGTTGGCGTGGACGATGACGTGCGCTCCGTCGCGGCCCAGCCGTTCGGCGATCGCCCGGCCGATGCCGCCGCTGGCGCCGGTCACCAGAGCGCGGCGGCGCGCGGGTGCGTCGTTCATGGCATCTCCCTTGGCATGTCGAGGACGACGGCGAGCCGTCCGGTCGCGATCTCGCGGCCACCGTGGGCGACGCTGAAGGCATAGAGCAGTCGGCCCGCGTCGCCGGCCTGTCGCTCGGCGACGATGCGCAGCGCATCGGGATTGGCGTCGGGCAGGTCGTCGAGGCGCCAGCGGGTGAGCCGCACGTCACGCGCGCTCGCCAGCGCCCCCGGCGACGCGTCGGCGCCGGCCTGCCGCGCCAGCAACGCGCCATGCAGCGCGGCGGCCTGCGCCGCGTATTCGATCGCGGCGGTCGCCAGCAGCCCGCTCCTAGTCCGCAACGGATGGGCCGCATCGCGGTGGTTGCTTGCCGCGCACTCGATGCGCAGATCGCTCCACGCCAGCAGCCGGTCGAGCAGGCACATCGTGCCGCGGTGCGGCACCAGCGCTTCGATGCCCGCGTGATCGAGCAGCGCGTGACGTGAATCGAAGCACTTATCCATCGCCATCAGGGCGCCCTCGCAGCGCTCGGCGGCAGCGTGCCGACGAACAGCACGTTCGCGAACGGCGTGCCGCGATGCATCGACTCGCTGGCGACCTCGAAGCCGAGCGCGACCAGGCAAGCGTGCCATTCGGCCCGGCTGCGCCCGGTCGGCGCGCGCCTGCCGCGACCGCGCATCAGCATGACGACCCGGTCGACCCACTGGCTCGCGGCGAATCCGAACCGCGACGCCGAGTCGCCGACGCGCAGCACCAGGCGGCCACCATCGACAAGGGCGTTGCGGGCGCGGCCGAGCAGCTCGTCCTGTTCGCGCAGGCTGACGTAGTGCAGCACGTCGAGCATGACGACGGTGTCGGCACGGGGGAAGGCGCTCAGCCGCATGTCGGCGCAGACGATGTCGGCGGCCGGCCCGAGCGCGCCGCGGGCGCGCGCTACGTCGTGCGGCATCAGCTCGATGCCGGTGACGTGTGCATCGACGGGCGCGTTGGCCCAGGACGACGGCCAGACGCCGCGCCGCGAGGCGGTGCCGGCGGCGACGAGGAGGCTGGCGAGCAGGCCCTGGCCGCAGCCGATGTCGAGCACCCTGGCGCGCGGCGCGATCAGGCCGCGATCGATCAGGTGGCGAAAGACGGGGTCCCAGCGCAGCTTGCCGCGCGCGAAGTGGCGCGCGAAGCGGCCGGAGCGCGCATACGGTGCGCTCGCCGCGGCGACGAGCGAGAGCCAGGCGGCCGTGTCGACGCGTGTCATGCCTGCAGCGAGCGCATCGTCGCCAAGTCGGGCGTTGCCGCGTCGGGGCTCGCTGCGAACGCGGCCGGCAAGGTGACGGTGCGCAGGCCGTAACTCGCACACCGCTCGAGCAGTCGCGGCAGCACGTCGAGCACGATCGGTCGGCCGCTCGATGTACGCGCCGCGTTGCCGTCGTGCAGGAGCAGGATGTCGCCGGCGGCAAGGCCGGTTTCAAGGCGAGCCAAGACGCCATCGGCATCGCGGCGAACGGTGTCGAAGCCACGCCGCGTCCAACTCACGAGCTGCAGATCAAGCCGTTCCAGGATCGGCGCCAGGAACGGATTGCGCAGACCTGCGGGAGCGCGAAAGAAGCGCGGCGCCTCGCCGGTCGCGGCGGCGATGCGCGCCTGCGCGGTCGCGATGTCGCGTGCCATGGCGCTCGGTCCGAGCAGGGAAAAGTGGTGCGTGTGGCGGTTGCTGTGGTTCTGCACGCTGTGGCCGCGGCGGACGATGTCGCGGCAGAGCGCGGGGTGGCGCGCGGCGCTCTCGGCGACCGCGAAGAATGTCCCACGCGCGCCGTGCGCATCGAGAAGATCGAGCACGGCCGGCGTCACTTTCGGATCGGGGCCGTCGTCGATGGTGATGGCGAGCTCGCGGCGCGCTGTCGCCGCGGCTGGCAGGCGCGACCAGTTGGGGCCGAGCCAGGTCGAGCGCGGCCACAGTCCCGCGCCGGTGAGCACGAGGTGGTTGGCCGCGACCGCACCGAGTGCCCAGGGCCAAGTCGACGGCAGGAGCCACGCGGCGATGCCGGCGCCGGCATGGCAGGCCAGGCTGGCCTTCAGGTAGTTGGGCATCGCTTTCAAGGCGATGCGATTTTCCCATGCGCGCTGGCGTCGGCTGGCCGCGAGATGAAGGCCGCCGAGAGCACCAGGCAGAGCAGCGCCCCGGGCGCGACGACGATGCCCACCGCCTGCAGGACCGGAATCTTCGAGGTGGCGAGGAGGCCGAACGACACGACCGCGGTGAGATTGGCCAGGAGCAGGGACGCCAGCGTGTCCTGGTCGGTTTCGGATTGCTGCCGCAAGTGGTCGAAGAACAGTGCGTAGTTCGAGCCGATCGCGACCGTGAGCAGCAGGCCGACGAGATGCAGGATGCCGAGCGAGGCGCCGCTCGCCACGAGCAGGGCGAGCACGATCAAGGTCGCGGCGACGATCGGAACGAGCACCGCGACGAGACGGCCGATGCGCTTGAGCGCCAGTGCGAGCAGCACGACCACCGCCGCTGCGCCGAGTGCGGCCTGCCACATCGCCTGCCGCAGATAGCGCGCGTAGAGTACATCGAGCTCGGCCTTGATGGAGACGAGCTGGGCGCCGTCGATGCCGGCGATCGCGGCGCGCACGCGTGCCGCGTCGAGAGGCTTGCCGTCGGGCGCCTGCAGGTTCAGCAGGGCGCGCCACGGATGCGAACCGGTACCGTGCAGGAGCGTCGCATCGACGGCGGCCGCCAGCGGCGTGCCGTCAAGCGCGGTGCGCGTGAACGGCGTCATCGCGCGTGCCGCCTGAACGTCCTCGATGAACGGGCGGAGACGCTCCGCCGGCAGCGCGCCGCCGTCGGTTGCCGCCTTCAGCCTGTTCGCCAGATCGGCCGCGTCCGGCAATGCGGCCAGCCGGGCGCGTTGCAACGCCGGGCTCGGCAGGAATCGCGCGGGCGAGGCGTAGTCGTCCAGAACGCCGTCGCGCACGAGCGCGTCGAGGTGCGCTCCCACCACCTCCGCGGCCGCGAGCGCACCGGCTTCGTCCGGTGCCGACACGGCGACGAGGGTTGCCGCGTCAGGTGCGCCGATGTCGGTGCGCAGGTCAGCGTCGAGGCGCAGCGCGGCAGGGCCGATCGGGCTCAGGTCGCTGAGCTGACCGCGCCAGGGCGAGGGCAGCAGGACCAGCGCGACGACAGCGACGAGCGCTCCGCCCGCGAAGACGATGCGGGCGCGCGGCAATGCCGTCGCGGCACGGTGCATGAAGCGCCCGAGCCGGCGTCGCATGCCTTGGCCCGGCGCACCCTCGGGCGCGATCACGGGGAAGACGAAGCGCGTCGTTGCGGCCGCGGCGATCAGGCCGGCGATCGAGAAGACACCGAGCTGCGCCAATCCCGGAAAGCCGGCGAAGACCAGCGCCGCGAAGCCGATGACCGACGTGAAGAGACCGAGGCGGACCGTCGGCCAGCTGTGTCGAAGCCACCGCGTCGCAGCCGTCGGCGCGTTCGTCCCGGTCGCTTCGGTCGCGCATTCAACGCCGCCCGCGCCGACCGTGGGCGCGCGCCGCGCTGACCGCGTCTGCACCAGGTAGTAGATCGCGTAGTCGACCGCTTCGCCGATCAGCGTCGTGCCGAAGCCGAGCGTCATGCCGTGCACCTGCCCGAAGCCGAGGGCGACGCAGGCGATGCCGGCGAGAACGCCGGTCGCCACCGGCAGCGCGGCCATGGCCAGCGAGCGAAGCGAAGCGAACGCGAGCCACAGCAACGACACCATGGCGAGCGTGCCGAGGAGCGCCAGCCGCTCGACCTCGGCCTTGATGCGGTCGCGCGCCGCGACACCGAAGCTGCCGGCGCCGGAGATGTCGAGGCGAAGCGCTGCGCGCCTCTCGCTGTTTGCGGCTGCGATCGTCGCGAACTCGGCGCGGATCGTCGCCAGGGCCTGCTCCTGGCCGTCGAGATCGGATCCGTCGGCGCGCGTGGTCATGACGAGCACCGCGCGCGCGGCGCTGCGCGAGACCCAGACGCCCTGCTCGTTCTTCGGTGCATGCGCCGGCGTCAGCGCATCGGCGATGCGCAGCGTTTCTCCGGTCGGGTCGCGCAGCAGGATGGGCTTGAGCAGCGAGCCGGCGGGCGTGCCGAGCAATGCCAGCGTGTCGTCGATGGCGTTGCGCAAGCCATCGACCGTGAAGCGCGCCGGCCCGACCGCGGGGCTCAGCGCGTAGCGGTGCTCGAAGACGAAGCGGCCGGCGCTTTGCCACGGCCCGGTGTCGCCGTTGTCGACGGAGGCGAAGCGACCGTTCCGGCGCAGCGCGGCGGCCAGGCGTTTCGACGCGTCGGCGCGACCGCTCGCATCACCGCCCTCGATGCCGACGAGCACGAGCCGCGACGCCGAGCCGCTCTTGAGCTGGTCGAGCAGCACCGCCTGCTGCGGCGTTGGCGCCGAAGGCAGGAATGCGGAGAGATCGGCAACGTAGTCGGCGCGCACGGCGATGACCAGCGCCAGCGCCAGACCGGCGAGCCACACGACGACCGCGATCGCGCCGTGTCGGCGGCGAGGGTCGGGCGGGCTCATCGCTAGGGCCTGTCAGCGAGCGGCTCGATCGTCATCGTCGAGCGATCGCCATCGGCGAGCAGCACCTGGACTTCGCGCACCGCCGAGCCGCGGCCGAGCACGCGCACCGACGAGACCTGGCCGCGCAGGCGCAGGTCGCGCGGTGCGAGGTCGAGCGTCCAGGCGTCGGCATTGCCGGCGACGGTGGATTCGAACTGGCGCTCGAGCGATTCGCGGTTGCCGTTCAGTGTGCCGCGAATCGCCTCGACGATCACCGCCGCTTCGGGCGACGCGTCGAGCTCGAGGGTGCGGCTGCGCTCGCCGAGGCTCATGGTCAGGCGGTTGCCGCTGACCTCGAGCTTCTCGTGACGCGGCTTCAGGGTCTCGCGCACGAACGTGTCGGGCGCGCGAAACGACAGCCGACCCGACGATTCGAGCGTGCGATCGAGCATCTCGACGCGCCGCTTCTCGACGAAGCTCGCCTCGCCTGCCTTGACGCGGCCGAGCAGGGTGGTCAACTGCCCAAGATCGAAGCTCGGCGCGGCAACCGCCGGTGTCGAATTCAGAGCAAGCGCGGCAACGAGGCCGATCGCGAACCGAGCAGCGACCCGTGCCGTCGAGCGACGCAAGTCAAGACGCACGGCTCTGCTCCGGGCGTTCGCCGGCGCCCGCCGCCGCCGGCATTTCGGCGGCCGCGCCACTTTCAGTCGGAACGTCGGCGCCGGTCGCGGCATCGGCCCAGAAGTCGTAGAAGTTGAACCAGTTGTAGGGCGCGTCGCGGCAGATCGATTCGAGCGTCGCGACGTAGCGTTCGAGTGCCTTCCTGATCGCCGCGTCGCGATCGGCCGCGGCGTCGGGCGTGCCGAAATCGGCGATCTCCTCGAAGCGCAGCTCGTAGCGGCGG
>DAIMIM010000087.1:9202-10293 GCA_036722755.1 Caldimonas sp.
CCACGGCACCAGGGCGGCCGCCGCGGTACAGGCCCGCCATGAACACGACCTTTCGGCGCAGCATCGCGGCCAGGCGGAACGGCCCGTCGGGAAAGCGCGCAGGCGCGCCCAGGAACGGCAGGACGACGGTCTTCGACCGTTGCGACGCCGGGCCCGGCAGGCTGCGGTCGCCGAGCATGCCGGCGACGCCGCCCTCGTCGAGCCAGCGGCGAATCGACAGCATCGCGTCGACGCGGCCGAGCGCGATCGTGTGCAGCGGCGCACGCGGCGCGATGGCGGCGAGCGTGTCGTTGAGGAGTCGCGCGTTGTCCTCGTACATGATCATCGCCACGCGCAGACCCTTGTCGTGGCCGATCATGCGCAGCGCCTCGAAGCTGCCGACGTGCGCGCCGCAGGCGAGCACGCCGATGCCCTGGCCAAGCTGTTCAAGCACGGGTTCGACGCCGCGCACCCCCACGTCGAACTCGTCGAAGCGCTCCTGCAGCAGATAGACGCGATCGAGCACTGTCGCGGCGAATGCGAAGACGTGGCGATAGAGATCGCTCGATGTCGCGGGCCGCCCGAGCGCGCGATCGAGATAGCGCCGCGAGTGGCGCCGCAGATCGGCGCTGGTGAGCAGGAAGTAGAGGACCGCGGGATGCAGCAGCAGGCGCGAGGCGCGTCGACCCGCCGCCAGCGCACACCAGCGCATGAAGCGAAGCACCGGCAGATTGCTGCGCTCGCGCTGGCCTGCCCAGCCGGTGGCTGCCGCGCCGCTGTCGCTCTTCATCGGGAGCCCGCCTCGAGGACCGCGGCGAACCGGCCGCTCGCAGCAAGATGCGTCCCCTCGCGCACCTGAAATCCAAGGCCCGATGCGCTCGCGCTGAAGGCGATCTCGAGCTGCGCGCCCGGCCGAACCGGCGCCGTGAATTTCACGACGGCGAGCCGCGGTGCCCTGCCGATCAATGCCAGCAACGACGGCTCGCTGGATGCGGCTTCGAGCACTTCGGCGACCAGGGCGACGCCGGGCAGGATGGGGTGGCCGGGAAAGTGACCGGCGAACGCCGGATGGTCCACGGCAACGTCGACTCGCTTCATCACGTCTGTGCTCA
>DAIMIM010000088.1:0-10227 GCA_036722755.1 Caldimonas sp.
GCTGTATTCCGCGCCGCCATCTCCGGACGTTGCCCGGTCAGGACAGGGCTTCTGAGGGCCCACCAGAATGCTGGCTAGCTCGCTGGAAAGACGACACGAACTTCGAGACCCTTTTCGTCGCGCCCCGTGTGCAGCGACACCAGCGCGTGATGCCGGTCTGCAATCGCCTTGACGATGGCCAGGCCCAGTCCGCTGCCGGTCTCCACACTTGCGATCGCCTCAGGGCTGCGATAGAAGCGCTCGAGCACACGGGGTCGGTCGGCGACCGAGACGCCGGGACCGTCATCGATCACGCGCAGCGCCGGAGCACCCTCGATCCGCTCGGCAATCACGTCAACCACACCACCGTCGCCAACATAGCGAAGCGCGTTCTCGACGAGGTTGTTGAGAAGAATCTGCAGTTGTGCGGCGCTTCCTGAGACGACGAGCCCGGCGTCCATCTTTGCGCCCAGGTCGATCGATCGACGCTCGGCATCGACGCTCTGGCGCACGACGACTTCCTGGACCAGCGATTCCAGCGAAACCTGCTCGGGTCCGGCTTGCGAATCGACTCCCGAGTCGGGGGCGGCCGACGACAGACGCAGCAGCTGCTCGATCAGGCGTCGTGTTCGCGCGATGCCGGAACTCAGCTCCGCCATCGCTTCGGCCTTTTCGGCGGAATCGGAGCTGCGCTCGAGCACCTGGACTTGCAACTGGAGCGCCGTCACGGGAGAGCGAAGCTCGTGAGCGGCATTGGCGACGAAGCTTCGTTGCGCGTCGAAGGCGGCCTGGAGCCGTTGAAACAGCAGGTTGAGGGTGACGACGAGCGGAAGGACCTCAACCGGCACGCCACGAAGGTTCAGAGGCTCGAGCGAGTTCACGTTGCGTTGACCGAGCGCGCCGTTGACGACGCCGAGCATCCGCATGCCGCGACGAAGCGCGATGACGAGAAGCCCGCTGATCAGCAACACGAGCAAGGCCAGGGGCAACAGCAGTTGCGACGCCGACTCGGCGGCCACCTCGCGTCGCACGTTCACCGGCTGAGCCACCTGGACGATGCGGTCGGGTTGCAGGACCGTGAACACGTTCCATTGAGTGCCGTTTTGCCATTGCGTCGATGAGCCCGCCGTTGCCTCGAAGCGCAACGACACTTCGGGCTGGGATGAGAACAGCAAGCGACCGTCGGGGCTCCTCGCCATGGCGACGAGCTTCGATTCGGTGTCCGCGACATTCGCCCTCGGCGCCGCCGGATGCGAAGCAAGAGGTGCTGCAAGATCAGGATCGGCGAGGAGCAGTCCGGTCTGCGTCAGACTGTCGTCGAGGACCTCGTTGACTTCGTGCAAGGTCAGGAAATAGCCCGCGGCACCGACGACGAGAGCGCCGATAGCCAGGGACCCCAAGGTCCATATCATCAACTGGCGGTTGATTGACGGCGGGTTCATTCGGCAACCTTGTAGCCCACGCCGCGAACATTCCTGATCACGTCACCTCCTAGTTTGCGGCGCAGATTGTGCAGATGAACTTCCAACGCATTGCTGCCGACTTCCTCGCCCCAGCCGTAGACCGATTCTTCGAGCTTCTCACGGGATATGACGGTGCCCGGTCGTCGAAGAAGGACCTCCAGAATCGAGAACTCCTTCGCTGTCAGCGACACCTCCTGCCCCTCGTGGGTCACGAGGCGGCTTAAAGGGTCGAGCGTCAGGCCGCCGACCGTCAGGAGATTGGAGGTCGAGGCGCTCTGCCTGCGCATCAGGGCCCGCACGCGGGCGATCAGTTCGTCGAGATCGAAGGGCTTGAGCAGGTAGTCGTCGGCGCCGGCATTGAGCCCCTCCACGCGGTCTCGAACCGCGTCGCGGGCGCTGGTGATCAATACCGGGATCCGGTTCTGGGCAGCGCGCAATTCGTGCAGCAGGCTGAGGCCATCGAGGCGTGGCAGGCCGATATCCAGAATCACGCAGTCGTAGACCTCGTTGGCGATCGCCGCCTGCCCGAGTCGTCCGTCCGTCACCCAGTCGGCCACGAATCCAGCCTGCAGCAAGCCGCGACGGACGGCGCGGCCGATCATGAGATCGTCTTCAACGAGCAGGAGGCGCATCGACCAGTCCAGAGAAGGCGAGCTGAGGTGGCGAGAGGCTCGCCGATCGCGGTGACAGTCGGCGACGCGCAAGTGTGGACATCATCTACCCGCCAATCAGCGATTGTCCAGAAGTTGACTTTGCCATCGGCACCGGCATCGGTTGCGACGTGCCCTCGCATTCTTCCTCCATTTCCGTCGGCCTCCTGACGAAGGGCGTGCCTGTCGAATGGAAGAAGTCCTTTTGAGCGCTACGGAAGCACGGCCTGCCGATCCGCGAAGCATCGCTCGAAGCGTTCAGACTCCGAAGACGCCAGACGCTCTGCCTCCGCTGCAATGCGGGCATAGCTCAAGGTTGGCTGCTCAGCCTTCAACCGGATCGCGACATCGGATTGGAAGGCGGCCTTCAGGCTCTCCCTCCAGACCAGCCACATCGGAAGCGGTCCCCAATGCCCGTTGAAGAAGTCGTACTCGGTGAACTGAGTCGTCGCGGCATCGATGGCTTCGACGACGACGAACCCGTCGCTTGCGATCAGCTTGTCGCCAACGCGAAATTTGTAGCGGTAGACCGCGCGCGTCGGCGTCTTCTCGACCTGGTTCGACATCTCGTAGCGGATGTCAGGCAGCAAGAAGATCGGTGGGCGTTGCACCCAGGCCGTGTCGAACCGCGTTGCCGTCGGTGTTCCCGGCACCGGTCGTCGGCTGCCCGTCAGGACGCGAACGTCGATTGTTCCGGGGAAGAGATCCTTGTAGTGGTCGATCTCGTCCAGCACGTCCTCGACGATGCTCAGCGTCGCATGGATCCTCTGGCGTTGAATCATCCCGACGTATCGTTCGGCGCCGATCGTCGCGACACACATCATCGCCACCGAACCTGCCTCGCGCGATGACGGAGCCATGTCGGCACGAAGCGGCACCCAGCGCTTGAGCACCTGCGTCAGATATTCGGTGTAGACGCTGTCGATCCCCTCCGGGCCGTCAGATGCAGAGCGCTGGGCGCTTGCGACCGATGCGGCGGCGCACAGCAACGCCACAACGGCCAGCCGCGTTTTCAATCCGCTGCGTCTCCGTCACCGTCGCCGCGGACTCGGGCGTGACGCTGCAGATAGGCGTCGCGGACGTAGAGGTACTTGTCGAGCGCCACCTCGTCGATCATCTTGGTCAGCGGCAGGGCCTTGGCCCGCTGATCGACGAATCGGCTGCCAGCGATCAACTCGTTCCTGAGCGGCACGCTCGAGATCCAGGAGAGCGGATTGGCGAGCATGTCGACCGGTATGGCGATCGAGTCGCGCACAGTGGATGGCCCGAGGAGTGGCCAGACGACGTACGCGCCGGGTGGCAGGCGCCACGCGGCCAGCGTGTTGCCGAAGGCTTCGCCATGCCGGTCCAACCCCATCTGCGTGGCGACGTCGAAGAGGCCGAAGATTCCGACGATGCTGTTGGTCCCGAACCGGACGGCCTCGCGAGACGCTTCAATACCTTGCCCCTGAAGCAGCAGATTGGCGGCGGACCACAGGTCCTGCGAATTGGCGAAGACGTTCGAGATGCCGGATCGGACAGGCGACGGAACCACCGCCACGTATGCCTGCGCCGTGGGCCGCAGGACGACATGGTCGACACCCTCGTTGAAGGCGAAGACCTTGCGGTTCACGGGCTCGAAGGGATCGGGGCGCTGGACCGAGGCGCAGCCGCCCGCAAGCGCAAGGCAAAATGCCGTCAGGAGCCAACGAGCAAGTCGGGACGAAGGCATCGAGATCACGTCAGTCGGGTGTTCGGTTGCACGTCAAGAGGTCGAAGGCTTCGCGCGTGTGAGTCCAGGAAGTCGACATAGTTCATCGGCTGCGATCGGGGCAGCAGGCGGCGAAGGGTGCGGTCGATGGCACGAAGCGTGGACGCGCGCTGTCCGTCAGCGGGATGGATGGCCAGTCGGGTGTCGGATGGTCCGCGATGCGACTGCAGCCATGCGAAGGCTGACGTGACGCGGCTTTCCACCTCGCTCAGCGAACCGAAGCCGATCAGCCGGCGCGCGAGGAACGCATCGTCGACGCGGATGCCCGACAGCTGCTCGTTGAAGGCGAAGGCCGCCCCGCGGACCACGTCGGCCGCCGCTTTGGAGAGCAGCCATGCAGGCGGGACGAAGCCGTGCACGTGGTCGGCGAGCCCACAGCGCTTGATGATGGTGCGAGCCGTTTCGAGCCTGCGCTCGCAGTCGGCCCGATCGATCAGGTACAGCTCACCCTGCCCTCGGGCGAATCCTCGTGCCCACAGCCATTTCCAGGGACTGCGTGCCGTGCCGGCCATGCGATGCGTCAGCCCGTGCAGGCAGAGGCACGCGCCGGCATCCGCGAGTTCGTGCAGCCAGCGGCAAGTCGGCGGGTCGTCGTCGAGGGTCGGTCCGTCTTCGTGCTGCGGGATGACAAGAACCGTCAAGGCGCGCAGCGGAACGCCGTGCGCAACGACGATGCGCACCAGACGACGGCTCGTCTCCAGCGTCAATGGCGAGACGTCGTGGATCGATACGAGCAGAGCCGGCTGCACGCGTGCTCAGGCCGGACTGGAGGCCGTGCCGGCCATCGTCTTCCAAACTGCGTCGAACTGCACGTCCTCCCAGCGCGACAGCATGCTTTGCCGGCCGTGGAAGGCGAGGTCGGCGGCAAGCTGCGGGTCGTCGAGCAGCGAGCCCAGGGCGCTTTTCAGCCCGTCCGGTTCCGCGCCGAAGAACAGGGCGTCGTAGCCGTCGGACAAGGACTCGGTGATGGCCGCGCCATGGGGAACGAGCACGGGAACGCCGCTGGCCAGAGCCTCGAGATTGACGAGACCCAGGCTGTCGACGAGGCTGGCGAACACGAAGGACGATGCCGAGGCATACAACTCGCGCAGGACGCGCCCCGATTGGAAGCCGACGAAGCTGACGAAGTCTTCGTTCTGGCAGCGCCGCTTCAGCGCAGCGGCCGCAGGCCCGTCGCCGACGACGACGAGCAATGGCGCGGGGCAGCGAGCCTGAAGGCCGCGCACAGCATCGACGATGGAGTCAACGTTTTTCTCCAGCGACAGGCGGCCGACCGACAGGATGACCGGGCGATCGTTCACCGTCACCCCGAGCTCGGCGAAGACCGAACGCGATGTGCGCGCGGGAGAGAAATCCTCGGGGTCGATGGCCATGCCGATCGGGTCGATCTTGTCGGCGGGCACGTGCAGTTGCAGGAGCTTGTCGCGCGAGGCGTCGGAGAAGACGAACGTCCGGTCGACGTTGCGATAGAACCAGCCGAGGTAGGCGCGGGAGACGTCGAGCAGCTTGGGATCGTCGACCAGCAGCCCGATGAGACCGGAGAAGTCGGTGTGGTACGTGGCGGTGACAGGTAGCCGAAGGATGCGCGCGGCAGCCAGGCCGACCAGACCCATCGGACCGGGAGTGGCCACTTCGACGTGGGTGATCCCTTCCCGCCACAGGCGGTCGACGGTGGCGGCCAACGAAGGAATGCAGATCTCGATATCGGGATACAGCGGAATCTTGAAGCGTGCCAGGGCCGGAAATGGGCGAGGTAGTCCATCTGCGTCGACGGAGTGGCCAGCCTCGTCGCAGGCTGCGAACCACACGCGCTTGCCTGCGGCAGCGGCGCGCTGCGAGAACTGCCTGCACCAGGTCGACACGCCGTCGAAGTTGCCGAGCGCGTCGGAAAAGACCGCCAGGTATTCGCCGGTCTGCGGCTTGGGTGTTGCGGTCCAGTCCTTCCACAGAGCGCGACGCTGCACGTCCTGGCGCGCGAAATGATCGGCTGCGAAGAGCAGGGGCGACGCCACGCCCAGCGCTGCTGCAAGATCGGTCAGCGCCGCGAGGATGCCGTAGATGTCGAAGGCGAGGAGGGCATCGCCAAGGGCCTGCGCGGCGGTTCCGGCCAGCGCGTCGCTGGTACGCGCCACCGCTTCGACGATTGAGCGATCGCTGGCGTCGCTCGGCACCTCCGGCACGCGCATGATGTCGAGGTCGGGGCCGGTCGAGACGCCTGCCTTTCGAGCCGCGGACAACAGGCTTTCGAGCACCGCAGAGGCGCCGCGCGGAGTGTCGGCTTCGACGGATGGAGAGCGACCCGCAAGCACATCCATCACGTCAACGAACGGGTTGCGGCGAGCACGTTCGCCGGAGTTGCTTTCCCGGAAGTGCGAATAGGTCGCTTGCTTGATGCAGGTGGCCATCGCGTTCAGGTCGCCGCCCGAGCCGACGGCGCGGGCGCGTCCTTCCATCACGCAGGCGAGAAAGGCCGTGGCATCGAGAGCCCCATCGGCCTCGGTGTAGAGGGAGCCGCCGCGCCGATGGCCATGGTCGTCCGAACCTGCCGTCAGGGCCAGCCGCGGCAGCGTGCCATGCGCCAGCGCGATGCCGTGCTTTCGCGAGAGCATCTCCAGAACATCGGGTGTGATCGACGCGAAGAAGTGCGCCATGTCAGGATCGGCCCGACGATCCGTCAGTCCGTTGCCGACCTCGAAGGTCGGAAACAGGGCGAGGCACTTTTCAAGAGTGACGGCATCGAGCTTCCAGTTCGGGCTGAGCAGGGGATGCGGAAGGCTGTGGGCGAGCCGCTCGCTGCGCAGGTAGCTCGACACCTTGTAGACGCTGTCGCGTCGGCGCTGCAAATGCGCGTGCTGCTTCGGCGTGAGGTTGAAGACCAGGACGTGGACCGCGCAGCCGTTCTCGGGGAATCGGGTCGAGACTTCGACCGAAAGAAAGAAGTCCGGGCGCCCGATCAGCTGCAAGCCGCCCTCGATGCTGTCGTGGTCGGTCAGCGTGACGAGCGTCATGCCCCGCGTCTTGCAAAGCTCGTACTGCCGCAGCGGATCAGCGTAGCTCTCTGGAGCCTGGAAGTATTGGGAAAACCATTGACCAGTGGTCAGTGAGGCGGCGGAATGGAGATGCAGGTCGCAGCGTGTCGTCAAATCAACCTTCTGGGGTGGGGAATCGGCTGGTCCAGGGCTCGTCACGACGGACAGCAGAAACACGCAACTGGACGGCGCTTAGCGTTGCGCAGTGATGCGGCCGAGCCTCCTCGGTATCGTGGCACAGACGCGGCGTTCCTGCCAATGAGTCTCGAAGTCTCGACGATCGAGGCTTAAGGTGGCCTTAACTCGAGATCGCCTCTTGGGTAAGAGCCGCTTCTCAGCGGCCCTACTTGCTAGGCCAGCACGTTCAGATTGTTTCCGATCGTGGCGGTGGGCTTCGAGGCAGCCGGCGCCGGAGCGACAGCCTGAGTCAGTGTCTTCACTTGCTGTTGCTGCCACTGAGCGACGCTGCTTTGGCTGATAGCCGGCGCTGCGCCGCCAGAAGATATTCGCATTCCCATGTCGGTCTCCCGAAGAGAACTCCGCGACCGGGGTGGTCGAAGTAGCTTTCCTGGTGTCATCGATTTCGGCCCGCGGCGGGGGCACTGAACGGTTGTTGAAGACCTTTACCTGCCTACCCCATGCGAATTGTCACCTGCATTCCTGCTGGCCGAAGCGATCAGGCGCGCAAATGCTGGCCTTATCACCAAATCGACTCGAGAACGAACCCTGAACATGGTCCATCGGGGGGAGGGACGTGCCCTCTTCCTTCAACAGACATCAGGTAACAACATGGGCATGCGCATCGTTGGGTCGGGGTCGGCTGCAAGGTCACAGGGCGCTGCCAGCAGTCAGTGGCAGCAGCGCCAACAAGGAGTCGACAGCCTGATGGCGGCGCTTTCCGCCGGAAACCTGAGCACTGCACAGAAGGCTTACGCGGATATCGCCGGGACGAAGGCTTTGACCAATGCCAGCAGTCCGCTGGGCCAAATCGGGCAAGCGCTTCAGAAGGGCAATATTTTCGCTGCGCAGCAAGCCGCGAAGTCGTGGCAGGCAGCGCGCAGCGGCCAGCACCCGGCGGTCGAGCCGACGGCGCCCGCTGCGACGTCGCCGACTTCGGGCCTCGGCAGTCTGCTCGACCTCACGGCCTGACGTGAGACGTTCAGGATCCGATAACGGGCTTCGCCACCGCGGGCCCATCGCCGGCATTGCGGCACACGGCCACTATGTGGCCACGGCGGGCTACGACAACCGCGTGATCCTCTGGGATGCCCGCAGCCATCGAGCGCTGTCCCGCGGTCATCATGATCATCTCGTCAACCAGTGCGCCTTCAGCGCCGACGGGCACTGGCTGCTCACTGCCAGCAGCGACTACTCGGCGCGCGTCTGGGCCGTGCCGAGCATGCGACTCCATGCAGTCCTTGGCGGCCACACCGACGACGTCGACATGGCCGTCTTCTCACCCGACGACCGGCGCATTGCGACCTGCGCGCTCGACCGCAGCGTTCGCATCTTCGATCTGACAGGCCGTTGCCTCCAGGAAATGCGCGGCCATACCGGCAACGTGCTGTCGCTCGTTTGGTCGCAAGACGCGCGCCACGTCATCTCGTCGAGCGTCGATGGCAGCGTTCGACGCTGGGATGCCGATCGCGGCGTCGAGGTCCAGTCCACCGAACTGAACGTGCGCACCGACAGCATCGAGATCGATTCCGACGGCGTGGTGTACGCCGGCGATGATCTTGGACGGATCGCTGTCATCGACCAGGGTGCGGCGCGGTTCATCCAAGCGCACCGCGCTGGCGTGAAGAAGATCGCCCTCGATGCGCAGCATGGCATCCTGGTATCGCTCAGCTACGACTGCACCCTTGCCGTGTGGCGGGTCGACAAGTCCACCGGCCTCAAGGAGGTGAGTCGCTCGCCGCTGCCCGAAACCGTCTGGGCCCGCACGGCTGCCGTGCTCGACGACGGTCGCATCGCCGCGGGCACCTTCGGTTCCAGCTATGCTGTCTTCGATCCTCGGTCGAACACGTGGGACCTCGACGGCATCGAGGTCGGACCGGGCATCAACGCCGTGCTGCAGGTCGCCGACCACGTCTATACGGTCGGCGATGCAGGCTGCGTGGCCATCGACGGAAGGCCGGCGGCGCAGATGGGGAGCTTGTGCAACTTCCTCGTCGAGGCGCACGGTCAGGTGCTCACGGGTGGCCAATTGGGCCGTCTGTTCGATGCGCGGACCGGGGCGGTGATCCACACCCACCATTCGCCACTGAACTGCGGCGTCGCGTTCGAACGTCGCGGCCTTCGTTGCCTCGCCGTCGGAACGTACACCGGCGAGGTCCTGATCTTCGAACCGGGTCACGACGACCAGCTGACGCTGGTCGAGTGCCTCGCCATCTACCAGAACGCGGTCAAGGGGCTGAGCGTCAGTGGAGGGCTGCTCTTCTCAGTGTGCGCCTCGACAGACGTTGCCTGGCACCGGCTGGATGATTGGTCGGTAGTGCGCCGCGTCACACGGGCGCACGAGCGCATCGCCAACGCATGCTGCGACATCGGCAGCGGGCGCTTTGCGAGTGTCGGGCGGGATCGCACCTTGCGCCTTTGGGACGGCAGTGAGACCGAAGGCTTCCCGAGTCCGCATCCGCACTCGGTCAAATGCATGGCGGTGGACGACGCGCGCACGGCCATTCTCACCGGCTGCTATGGAGGCACCGTCGCCCGCTTCGATCTGAAAAGCAAGCAATGGACGAACGTGCAACGTCCGACCGATTCAGGCATTTCGTCGATCACCTGGGATCGTCGACACGGATGGTTCCTCGCAGCCTCCTACGACGGTGGCATCTATCCGGTCGCGGCGTGAACGTGCAGGCTCGAACGAATACGCCGTGTCGCGACGGCGGGCCGCGATTGCTGCTCGTGGCCGGAAGCCAGCGCGCCGAATCGCTCAACGCCCGACTGCTCGACAACATCGCCCGCCGATTGAGTCGCCACTGCGATATCGACCTGCTGCTGCCGTCGCAAGTGGACCTGCCGCTGTTCAATCAGGACCTCGAGACTCACCCGGACGTGCTGGCGCGCGTCGCGTCGGTGCATGGCCGCTTTTCCGCGAGCCATGGCCTGATCGTCGCCACACCCGAATACAACGGTCAGCTGCCGCCGTATCTGAAGAATGTGATCGATTGGGTTTCGCGTCTGCCCTACATCGATCCGAACCAAGCCAACCCCTTCATCGACCGACCTGTCCTCCTATGCAGTGTTTCCACCGGCTGGAGCGGAGGCTCGTTGGCGATTCCTCACGCCCGCGCCTTGTTCGGCTACGTCGGCGGCGTCGTGATCGGCGACACGATCTGCGTACCGCAAGC
>DAIMIM010000089.1:0-10152 GCA_036722755.1 Caldimonas sp.
GCGCATCAGCATCATCCAGCGCGGGCGCATCGTCGCGCAGGGCAGCCTCGACGAGCTGCGCGCGCAAGCCGAGCGCGGCGGTGGCGGCGGCACGCTCGAAGACGTGTTCCTGCAGCTGACCGCAGCCCCGGCATGAGACTGCGGCCGGCGTCGTGGCAGTGGCTGCTGCGGCATGAGCTTCGCCTGGTCTGGCGCAATGTCGGCGGCGCACGGCTCACCATCCTGATCGTTCTGGGCGGCCTGCTCTGGCTGGCGCTTCACTATGTCATCTGGCTCCTGCTGCGTGTCGTCGGCGATCCGGCGTCGCTGCCGCCCGGCACCTATCTTCTTGCCGGCTCGACCCTGTGGGTCGTCTTCACGCTCATGCTGTCGCAAGCCATCTTGCTGTCGGTCAACACGTTCTTCGATCGCGGCGATCTCGACCTGGTGCTCTCGTCGCCGCTGCCGCCGCGCAATGTCTTCATCGTGCGCGGCCTGGGCGTCGCCGTTGCCGCGACGTCGCTCTATGCCCTGCTGCTGACACCGTTCGCCCACGTCGGGCTCGTCACGGGCAAGCTCCGCCTGCTCGCCGTCTACCCGGCCCTCGCCGCGCTCGGCCTGCTCGCCGCGGCGATCGGCATGGGATCGACGATCGCGCTGGTCCGCCTGCTGGGCGCCCGCCGCGCTCGCACGGCGGCGCAGCTGCTCGGCGCCCTGGTCGGCGCGGCGTTCTTTCTCGTCATCCAGGTGAACAACGTGGTGTCGCACGAGCGCACGGCGCGGTGGATGATCTCGCTCTGGAAGGCTGCGCGCGAAGACGGCCCGCTCGGCCCCGCCAGCCCGCTCTGGCTGCCCTTCGACGCGATGCTCGGGCAGCCGCTCGCGCTGGCCGCCCTTGTCGCCGTCGGGACCGGCTCGTTCCTGCTGGTCGTCGCGTCGATGGCGCGGCGCTTTCTCGATGGCACGCAGGAATCGGTCACGACACCGGCGCCACGGCAGACGGATGCGGCCATCGCCGCGGCACGCTTTCACGGCTCGCCCTGGCGCGTCGTGCTGGTCAAGGAATGGAAGCTGATCGGCCGCGATCCGCAGCTCATCGCCAACACCTTGCTGCAGATGCTCTATCTGTTGCCGATGATGTTCGTCTGGGCGGGACAGACCTCGGCCGAGACGGTGATGCTGCCGGCGCTGGTGTTTGCGGCCAGCACGCTGGCCGGGGGAATGGTCTGGCTCACGGTCGCCGCCGAAGACGCTCCCGAGCTGCTCGCAGCGGCCCCGGTCGAGACGGGTTTGCTGAGCCGGGCCAAGCTCGTCGCCGCGCTCCTGCCGATCTGGATCCTGCTCTCGCCGGTGCCCATGTTCTTGCTGGCGTCGCGCCCGCTGGCCGCACTCCTGTTCGCCTTCTGCCTCGCCGGCTCGACCATCTCCGTCGGCGTCGTCCAGCTCGCCATGCCGCAGCGCGGCTCGCGGCGCGACATGCGTCGCCGCGCCAAGGGCAACGCCGCCGGCGGCGTGATGGAGCTCGTGACGATGGCCGGCTGGGCCGCTCTGACCTGGTGCCTTCTGCGTGCCCCTGTCTACGCCGCGCTCGCCGCCGTGCCTGCCGTGGCGGGGCCGTTGACGGCGTGGCTGTTCGGAGGCGCGCGGCGCCGCGCGTTTGCCGGCGGATGAACGGCAGCCGCTCCAATCGGTCCCTCGACGATTCCGATCTCGCGCGCCGCGAGCCGGTCTGGAAGGCCCTTTCGACGCTCTGGCTCGCCAGGGAACCGACGCCGCGCGACCTTGCCTGGATCGCCGGCGTCCTCAACGACTCGGGCTTCGCAGTCGCGGCGCTCCGCGACATCTATCTCTACGAAGTCGCGCCCGTGGTCTACCGCAACCTGGGCGCTGCCTTCGGCGAGCACGACGCCTTCGACGAGCCGCGGCTCTACAGTCGGGCGAAGCGGCGGGCCGAGCATCGAAGCGCATGGCTGCGCCTGTGGGTGGCGTCGGGGCTGGGACGCCGGCGCATGACCGCGACAACCGATCCGTACTGGAACATCGTCATCGGCCTGCTCGAGCGGATGCGCAATCGCGCCCGGGACGCTGCGGCCAAGGGTTGACGGCGGCCGGGACTCGCGGCGGCTCACTCCATCGTCAGCTTCAGATCGGCGCGCGGTGTCCATGTCGGCGCGTCGGGCGCGGTCGTCGGCGCACCGAGAAAAAGCCGGCTGGTCGGCAGCTCGCGGCTTGCGAGATAGTCGCGCACGGCCACGGCGCGCCGTACCGCGAGCTGCTGCATCGCGTCGTCGGTGACGACGATGCTGGCCACGAGCAGGGCCTGCATCTCGCCGGTCGGCAGGTCCTTGGCGAAGCCGAGCACGTTCTTCGGCTTGGCGATGTCGGCGCGCTTGTAGACCTCTTTCAGCAGCGCTGGATAGTCCGCGTCGGAGACGACGATCTCGGCGGTGGCGCTGGCGCCGCCGGCGATCGCCTGGCGGCGCTTCTCGGCCCGCACCAGCTGGCGCAGGCGATCGGTCTTCCAGGCTTCGCGCTCGCTGGCGAGCTGGCTCTCGCCACTCACCGTGAGCGTCAGCGCGGGGCGCTCGACCAGGGCCTGTGCGACCTTGTCGAGGCGTTCCTTGGCGGCCGGCGCCAGCGTCGCGGTGCCGGGCGCGAACTCGATGGTCGACAGCTCGCTCGCGCCGGCACCGCCGAGGGCCGAGGCGAGCAACGAGAACGGCGCCGTGACGGCCTTGACGACGAGATTGGTGATGACCTTCCAGATCAGTCCGCCGAGCGAGAACTGCGGATCGTTGATCGAGCCGCTGACCGGCAGGTCGAGATCGATCACGCCGTGCCGATCCGAGAGCAGGGCGACGGCGAGCTTGACGGGCAGGCTCGCCGTCGCACCTTCGACCTTGTCGCCGAACGCGAGCTGGTTGAGGACGATCTTGTTGCTGGCGGTGAGCTGGCCGTCCGGCTGCACGAGATAGGCCAGGTCGACGCTCATCTTGCCGCGCTCGATGCCGTAGCCCGAATACTTGATCGCATACGGCGAGAGCGGCGGCAGCTCGAGGTCGCGCACCTTGGCCTGCAGATCGAGCGCCAGCGGCTTGGCCAGCGGGTTGACCTTGCCGGTGATCTCGAGCGAGGCGGTGCCCTCGACGCGCCCGCTCAGCGACAGCTCGGCAAGCAAGGGCGGCGCGCCCGGCGAGGGCGGTTGCGACGAGAACGCGGCGAGACGGCCCGTCAGCTCGCTCAGGTTGGCACTGTAGTTGGGCTTCACGAAGCGATCGTTGTAGGCGATTCGACCGTTGACGATGGCGATCGGTCCGGACGTGACGACGACCGCGGGCGCCGATGCGCTGGACAGTGGCGCGGATGCCGCCGCGACAGGCGACGCGGACGACGCCGCCGGCGCCGCCCGGGCCACGTCCTGCAGGTTGAGACGGCCCGTCTCGTCGAGCACGACGCGGGCGAAGAAATCGCTGAGCGCGGTCTCGCCGATGGCGATGCGGGTCGGCGTTGCCGGCGCCATGGCGACGTCGATGCCACGCACCGAGAGCGACTTCCAGTTGAGCAGCGGGCGCGCGGTCGTGCCGTCGCGCACCATCGCCAGCGCCCGGCGCGGCGCCTCGGCCTCGGTCGCCGCGTTGCTGGCGCGAAAGTCGTCGACGGTCGCATCGCCGTGCAGCCGCAGCGTCTGGCCGGCCGGGCGGCGCTCCCAGGCGACGGTGCCCTTGAAGCTGGTCTGCGCCTTCTGCACGTCGATGTCGAGCAGGTTGTCGAGATACGGATCGAGCAGATGCAGCGGCAGATCCTTGAGCAGCAGCGACGCCTTGGCCCGCGACGGCGCGCCGGCCGCGAGCGCGCCGAGCTCGCCCCGCACGTCGATGCTGCCGACGACGCCGCTCCCCACCGCCTTGCCGGTCGGGCCGGCCGGCACCGCCAGACGCGCGGCGACGTGAAACGGCACCGCTGCCTGCGGCGCATCGAAGGCCCAGCCGTGCAGCTGCACGACAAGGTCCGACACGTCGAGGCCGACCGGCGTGGCGACCGCGTGGTCGACGACGCTGGCGCGCCCCTTCTCGATCGCCAGGTCGCCCAGGGCCAGCTTCCAGTTCCCGGCCGCGCTCGTCGTCGCTGTCGCAGTCATCAGCGGCGCCGCAGCGGCGGTCGAGGACGCGGGCGCGGCGCTCCGCTGCCAGCGCTCGAAGCTCCAGCGCCCTGCCGCGTCGCGCTCGACGCGGGCGCGCGGCGCACGCAAGGCGATGCGACCGATCGACGCCGAGCGTGCAGCCGTGTCGACGTGCGCGTCGAGCAGCTCGATCAGGTCGGCGCCGATCTCGGGCAGCGTCGCGTTGCCGAGCGCAAGCGATGCCAGCGCGATGCGTTTGGCGTCGATCTGCAACGCCGCACCCGACGGCCCGGGCCGCCAGCCGATCGCCAGGTCGGCGCTCAGGTTGCCGGCCAGCGCCGGCTCGAGCGCGCCACGGACATACGGCGCCGCAGCGCCGAGCGGCAGCGCCTCGAGCGCGACCTGCACGGTGGCGCCGCTGGCATTGCCCTGTCCCGAGAAGACGAGCCGGCCATGTTCCTTGGCACTGCCGAGCACGCCGCTGCCCTTGAACACGACCGGTGCATCGAGCGGCCAGGCGATTTCCTGCGCGTCGAGCGAGAACTCGCTGAGGGCGAGCGCCGCCGCGGGCACCGTCGTGGCGTCGCGCCAGTCGAGCTGGCCGGCGCGCACCGAGAGCGCAGCGACCGTGACGGTCCAGCGCGAGGCCGCCGTCACGCTGGCCGCCTTCGCGGTGCTGGCGGCCGTGGTCGGCATCGGCACGCGGGCGACGGGCACCGGCTCGCCCGCTTCGTCGGCCGCGGCCAGCAGCAAATTGACGTGGCCGGCGGCATTGCGCGCGGCCAGCACGTGCGGCGCATCGACCTGCACGCGGGCGAGGCGAACGCTGCTGTCGAAGGGTCGCAGCTCGTCGATCTGGATCTGGACGCTGCCGGCGTCGAGCAGCCGCTGCGACGACGCGTCGACGATCTCGATGCCGGAAAGCCCCACCGTCCCGCTCACCTTGAGCGTCAGCTTCGGGCGTTGCTCGAACACCAGTCGCAGCTCGGCGCTGAGGAGCGCGGCCTTCGGGCGCGCCGGCAGGCCCGGCGGCAGGTAGGCGATCCACGGCGCGATGTCGAAGCGGTCGAAGCGCAGCGTGGCGACGCCGTTGCCGCGCTCGGCCCAGGGCGTTGCCGCGGCGGACGAATCGAAGCGACTGCCGTCGAGCGCGAAGGCGAGATGCGGCTCGACCGTGACCTTGCGCTGCGACCGCAGGGTGCTCAGGAATGGAACGCCGAGTGCGAGGTCGCGGACGCGGTGCGTCTCGTTCACCGGCGCGTCGACGACATCGATGGCGCCGCCGCTGACGACGATGTTGTCGATCACGAAGCGTGCCGGCTGGTCCGACGGCGGGGCTGCGGCGAGACGTTTGAGCACGTCGTCCACGTCGTACCTTCCCTCGGCGATGTGGGTGAGCCGCAGCGTCGGCGATTCGATCTCGAGCGCGTCGATCACCGGTGCGAAGCGAAAGAGCGAGACGATCGCCGCATCGACGTGGATGCGCCTGATCTCGAGCTGCGGCGGCGCGGCGGCGCTGGCGCCGGCGACGGCGAGGTCATGGATCGTCAGATCGAGCGTCCACGGGTTGAACCGGATCGCGCCGAGGCTGACGCGGCGGCCGAGCGTGTCGGCCCCGATCCGCTCGCCCTGGCTCTTCACGATCGCCGGCACGTAGAACCAGGCAGCGCTCCAGAGGACCACGAGCGCGAGCAGCGCGATGCCAGCACGCCGCGCGCCGCGGCTCTTCAGGAAGTGCTTCGCTCTGGCTGTTGTGTCGCTGGACGCCATGGCCCATTCTGCCGGTGGCCGCGCAGCCCGTTCATTCGCGAGGCAGGGCCAGGCGCGCGTCGGCGTCGGTGAGCGTGCGCAGGAAGGAGATCACGTCGTCGATCTCCGTCTCCGTGAGTGCCGGCGGCTCGCCGACGCGGCGGCCGAACGGCGGCTCGACGTTGACGTTGGCCTGGTAGCGCGGCGGCAGGTCGTCGAACTTGCGCACCACGCCGCGGGCGTCGCGCGGATAGAAGCGCTCCGGCTGCACGTCTCTCGACGCGTAGAAGCGCAGCACCTCGCGCAGGTTCGCGAACGCGCCGTTGTGGAAAAAGCTCCGGCGGATCGCGACATTGCGCAAGGTCGGCGTCCGGAACATCCCGCAATAGCCGCCGTGCGACGCGAAGTCGGAGCGCAGCGGGCCGCACAGGCCCAGGTCGGCGAAGGCCGGATCCCGGTTGGCCGACAGGGCGGGATTGCGCGGCACGCCGAGCGCGACCATGCCGAAGTCGGTGAACAGGGGGAAGGCGCCGTCCGACGCTGGCGCGCTCGGATGGCAGATCGCGCAGTTGCCCTTCGCCGGGTCCTCGAACAGATGCAGGCCGCGCGTTTCCTGTTCGCTCAGGCGAGCCCGGCCGCGAAGCACGGCGTCGTATCTGCTGCTGTACGGATAGAACTCGCCGGGCGACTGCATGAAGACCTCGAGCGCCATGAGGGTGGCGTCGAATGCGCGGTCGGGGCTGGCGAAGACGCGCTCGCCGAAGGCGCGTCGAAAGTCGCCCGCATGCCTGCTGTTCGACAGCCGCTCGACGACATCGCGAGGGCTTGCGTTGGCCATCTCGCTACCGGAGAGCAGCGGCAGCCGCGCCTGCGCATGGGCCGAATCGGCCCGGCCGTCCCAGGCATGGCCGCCGGTCGGGCCGCGATCCTGGCTGTCGTCGCCGTCATTGTCGAAGTAGTGCTCGGTGAAGGCGGGCAGCGTCTGCAGATAGCGCAGCGTCGGCGCGGCGCGCAGGCCCTGCGTCGCGCCGTCGGCACCGGCGAGCTGCACGGGCAGCGCATTGGGCGGCCCGAAGGCGAAGCCCGGATCGTGACAACTCGCGCAGGCGACTTTTCCCGACGACGACAGGAGTGGATCGAAAAAGAGCGCGCGCCCGAGGGTGGCCAGCGCGGCCGCCGACGGCGTCGTTCCGTTCGTCGCCGGCGCGTAGGGAGCGCCCGTCCAGGCCGGTGCGACAACCGGCGTCGATCCCGAGCCGGCGCAACCGACCAGCCCGACGATTGCCAGAAGGACCGACAGGCCTTGACGGAGCGCACCTCGATCCATGCATCTGCTCGTTGCGAAGAATGGATGGATGATGACAGCGCCCCGTAGACACTCGCTTGCGCGCGGACAGGGGCACGGTTATGTTTGCCGGCGTCCACCCTCCGGTCTCCCGATGAAAAAACGTTTCCTGTCGGTCCTGTCGTCCGCTGCTTGCGCCGCGCTCTCGCTCTCCTCCTGCACGACCGTTCCGTCGAGCTCGGATCGCGCCGTGGCCGCGATCGACACGGTCGTGGTGATCTATTTCGAGAACCGCGCCTTCGATACGCTCTACGGGTTGTTCCCCGGCGCCAACGGCATCCCCGGCGTCAATCCGAGCGCCGTGGGTCGGGTCGTGCCGCAGAAGGATTTCGACGGCTCCGTCCTGCCGGTCCTGCCTCCGGTCTGGGGCGGCGCGACCGCCGGGGGACAGCCGGTGACGCTGACGCAAGCGCAGAGCGCCGGCCTGGCGAATCGCCCGTTTCGCATCGATGATCCCGCCGGCCTGAACGGCACCGGCATCGTCGTCGGCCAGTCGGTCGTCACCCGCGATCTCGTGCACCGCTTCTACAACAACATCATGCAGATCTCGGGAGGCAGCAACGACCACTTCGCGGCCTACTCCGATGCCGGTGCGCTCAGCATGGGCTACTACGACGGCAGCAGCATGAAGCTGTGGGACCTCGCCCGGAAGTACACGCTGGCGGACAACTTCTTCATGGGCGCCTTCGGCGGCTCCTACCTCAATCACCAGTACCTGATCTGCGCCTGCATCCCGATCTATCCCGACGCGGCCAACTCACCGGCGAAGGACACGGTGTCGTCGATCGTCACCGACGCGCAGGGCCGTTTCGTCGGCCTGACCGTCGCTGCCGGTGCGCCGACTTCCGTGCTGGCCGGCGCACCGCGCTACCTGCGCGACGCCGCGCTGACGGCGCCGGATGCCGCGGGCGTGGTCTACGCCGTCAACACGATCCAGCCGTTCTACCAGCCGAGCTCGAACGCGCCGGCTCCCGGCGCCGATGCGCGCTTCTCCGATCCGTCGAAGGCTTCGACACTGCCGCCGCAGACGCAGGCGACGATCGGCGACCGCCTCGATGCGCGCAACGTGCCCTGGGCCTGGTATGCGGGCGCGTGGAACCTGGCGAACGAGCCCACTGCAGAAGGGCGCGGCGTCATCTATCGCAACCCGGTGCAGTTCCAGCCGCACCACCAGCCGTTCAACTATTACGCCGACTTCGACCCGGTCTCGCACGCCGCCGCGCGCAAGCTCCACCTGAAGGATTTCGACGCCGACTTCCTCGCCGACGCGGCCGCCGGCAGGTTGCCCGCGGTGACCTTCTACAAGCCGCAGGGCAACCTGAATCAGCACCCCGGCTATGCCAGCGTGGCCGATGGCGACACGCACATCGCCGACGTCGTCGCCCGGCTGCAGCAGAGCCCGCAGTGGCCGCACATGCTCATCGTCGTCACCTACGACGAGAACGGCGGCTTCTACGACCATGCGCCGGTGCCGCGAGGCGATCGCTGGGGGCCGGGGACGCGCATTCCCGCGATCATCGTCTCGCCCTATGCGAAAAAAGGCTACGTCGACAAGACCCAGTACGACACGGGATCGATCCTGCGCTTCATCACCCGGCGCTGGTCGCTCGAGCCGTTGCCCGGCCTGGTCGAGCGAGACGCGGGGCTGGTCGCCAACGGCCTCGCGCCCATGGGCGATCTGAGCGCGGCGCTCGAGGCGCCGCGCTAGCGAGGGATCAGCCGACCATCTCCAGGATGCTCCACATCTCTTCGGCGACGCGGCGCATATGCAGGTTCGGGTTGGCTTCCTGCATGCCTTCGTTGTCGATGCTCTGGGCGGCGGCGCGCAACTCGGCGATGGTCGACGGGGCGAGCAGACGGGCAATGGTCTTGAGCACGAGCCCGTGCGCGACGAGGCGCGCCTCCAGCTCCCGAATGCGTTGCGCGGCGTCGTCCATCGCCCAAGCATAGTGGAGGCCCGGGTCCGGCGCGAGCGCCGCCACGCGCAGGCGTCGGACGGAAAACCTTCAGCGCATGCGTAGGAACGATCCGACGCCGAGCCGCTGCGCCGTCGTCGAGACAGCGCCGGGCCGCCGAGCGATCAGAGCAGCTTGTCGAGCGTGATCGGCAAGTCGCGAATGCGCTTGCCGGTCGCGTTGAAGATGGCGTTGGCGATCGCCGCCGGGACACCCGTGATACCGATCTCGCCGATGCCCTTGACGCCCAGCGAATTGACGAAGGGATCGCTCTCGGCCACGAACGAGATGTCGATCGCGCCAATGTCGGCGTTGACCGGCACGTGGTACTCGGCGAGGTTGCCGTTGACGATGCGGCCGTCACGGCCGTCGCGCACCGATTCCTCGAGCAGCGCCATGCCGACGCCCCAGACGATGCCGCCGAGCATCTGGCTGTGCGCCGTCTTGGCGTTGAGAATGTTGCCGACACCGTAGACCGCCGTGATGCGCGGAACGCGAACGATGCCGAGATCGGCATCGACACGCACCTCGGCGAAGACAGCCCCGAAGGAGTGCATCGAGTACTGGTCACGCTCCGGGCCGGGCTTCGATTCGCCTCTCGTCACGATCGCCACGCCGCCATTGCGCGCGATCAGCGCGGCGATCGGCTCGCCAACCGACAGCGCCGTTATCGACCGTCCATCCGGCGCGCCGTTGCTGTTGGGGCGAACCCAGCCGTCGGCCACGGTGATCTGCGACGGCTCGCTGCGGTACGCGAACGATTGCTGGTCGGCGATGGCCATCTCGATGATCTTCTTGCGCATCGCCAGGCCAGCTGCCTGCACCGCGGGCGACACGCTCGCCGCCGATTGCGAGCCGCCGGCGCCGGGCGCCTTCGGGAAGCGCGAATCGCCGAGCTCGAAACGGATCCGCTCGACCGGAATGCCGATCGCGTCGGCCGCGACCTGCGACATCACGGTGTACGTGCCGGTGCCCAGATCGTGCGTCGCCGAGCGGACGACGGC
>DAIMIM010000090.1:0-10132 GCA_036722755.1 Caldimonas sp.
CGTAGCGCGTCCAGCTCGCGCCCTGGAAGAGGCCGAGCACCATCACCGGCATGATGGACTGCTTGATCTCGTGCCACCACCAGAGCCAGCCGGTGGCCGCGAGGTCGGTGCGAAAGACGAAGGGCAGCCAGTCGAGCTTGATCGAGAAGACGAGGATCAGCAGCAGGCCGGTGAAGAAGGTCGGCAGCGAGAAGCCGACGAAGGCCAGCGTGCTGGCGATGCGGTCGAACCATGAATACGGCCGCGCCGCCGAATAGATGCCCACCGGCAGCGCGATCAGCAGCGCCAGCACCTGCGAGGCGCCGATCACCGCCAGCGTCACCGGCACGCGCTGCCGGATCAGCTTGTCGACGTCGATGCGGCTGATGAAGGAAAAGCCCCAGTCGCCTTTGAGCATCGCCAGCAGCCAGTGGAAATAGCGCTGCCAGACCGGATCGTCGAGGCCGAACTTGGCGCGCAGCGCTTGCTGCACCGAGGCCGGGATGCTCGGATTGAGCGCCATGTCCGAGAACGGATCGCCGGGCGCCAGCGCCAGCACCGTGAACAGCACGACGCTGATGCCGAGCAAGCTCGGCACGGCGAGCAGCAGCCGCCGCAGGAAATAGCGCCCCACGGCGGCGTCCCGGCGCTCCTGGCGGGCGCGTTCAGGCTTCGCGGTACCAGTTCTGCAGGGCCGAGAAATCGAGATCCCAGCCGGACAAGGTGGTGACGAGCTTCAAGGCCGCCCCGCGCACGCGCGGCCGGCTGATGAGCGGGATCACCGCGTTGTCGTTGATCACCATGTCGTTAAGGTGGATGAAGATCGCCGCGCGCTTGACCGGATCGAGCTCCGCCTCGCCGGCATGGAACCCCTTGTCGTACTCCGGATTGCTCCAGCGGGAGATATTGCGGCCTTGCCACTTGTTGGCCTTCTGCGAGAGCTCGGCCGTCGTGTACTGGTCCATGAAGCGCTGTGCATCGGGCGCCGTCATGGTCGTGGTGTACATCTGCATGTCGGCCCAGAACTTCCCGAAGGTGTCGGGGTTGCCGACGTCGGTCGAAAAGAACACCGAGGCGGTGACCGACTTCAGGTCGAGATCGATGCCGGCCTTTTGCGCGGCCTGCTTGACGACCGCCTGCTCCTTCTGGCGCGTCGGGTTGATCGACGTCTGGTAGACGAACTTCATCTTCTTGCCGTTCTTCTCGCGCACGCCGTCGCCGCCGCGTTTCCATCCGGCCTTGTCGAGGATCTGGTTGGCCTTGTCGATGTTGAATTCCCACTTCGTGTTCGGCGAGCGAAACCGCGGCGGGTTGTTCATGAAGTTGCCGGTCGCGATGCCGGTGCGGCCGTAGATGAACTCCTGCATGCCTTTGCGGTCGCACAGGAGCGCCATCGCCTGGCGCACGGCCGGATCGCTGAACGCGAAATGGTGGCTCTTGACGCTGGCGCGCTCGCCGTCGACCTCGTTGACCGGGTCGGTCGGGTTGAGCTGGATGAACTCGATGTCGCCGCCCGGCACGACGTGGACCTTGCCCTTGCCGCCCGCCTCCATGCGCTTCAACACTTCGTCTTCGACCTGCAGATTCCACGCGTAGTCGTACTCGCCCGTCTGCAGCACGGCGCGCGCCGCCGACGTGGCGTCGCCGCCGCCTTTCATCTCGATCGTGTCGAAGTGCGGCCGGTTCGGCATGTGGTAGTTCATGTTGATCTCGCCGAGCACGAGGTCGCCCGGTTTGAAATCGACGAACTTGTAGGGGCCCGTGCCGACGGGCTTCAGGTTGTTCGGCGCCTCGCGCGACTTCGCGCCGACATAGGGCGCGAACAGGTGCTTCGGGATGATCATGCCCTCGAGGGCACAGAAGGTCGTGGCCCAGAACGGCGTCGGCTGGGCGAAGGTGACGCGCACCGTGTACATGTCGATCTTGTCGACGACCACGTCCTTGAAGACGGCGACCGTCACCGCCGCGGTGGCCGGGTCTTTCACGTATTCCCAGGTGAAGACGCAGTCGTCGGCGGTAAAGGGCTGGCCATCGTGCCAGGTGACCCCCTTCTTCAGCTTCCACGTCACCGATTTGCCATCGGCACCGAGGCCGCCGTTCTCGCGGCTCGGGATCTCGGCCGCAAGGATCGGCACCAGGTTGCCGTCGTTGTCCCACACGGCGAGCGGCTCGTAGAAGACGCGCGAAGCTTCCTGGTCCTTGGTGCCGCTCGCGAAGTGCGGCTGCAGCAGCGTCGGCCCTTGCCACCACAAGGTCTTCAAGGGGCCGCCGCCGCCGCGCTTGGTCGGCTTGTAGGCGGGCGTCGACTGGGCTTGGGCGATGCCCGCGTGCATGAGCATCATCGACGCCATCGGTGCAGTGAGGCCGAGGCCGACCATCTGCTGGACGAAGGCGCGGCGCGGCAACTGCCCCGACCGCACATCGTCGATCAACGCACGCAATTGATGCTCTTTCATCGCAGGCTCCTGGATTTCGCGACCATGAATGCGGTTCTTGCCGCCGGCCCATCCTATGGGCAGCGAACGGAAGCGACAACCGGGTCGGTACCAAGCAAGGGCAATGCCGGATCGGCGCCCGGCTCGACCGGAGCCGGCTACTTGGCCGGACGGACGAGCGCTTCGGCCCTGGCGACGGCGACGCCGTCGGCCAGCGCCTTCAGGGCCGGGAAGTCGGCCTGCTCGCTCTTGACGGAGACGACGATGCCGTTGACCAGGATCAACGCGAGCTCGCGCTGGTGCGTCTGCCGATCGAGCGTCTCGCGCACGGTGTGCGTGCCTTCGCGGTAGACCTTCTCGCTGCCGCTGGCCGTCTCGCGCTGGCTCGGCTCTCCCGACCATTGCGCTCCGGCCGCCATGCCGCTGAGCGAGCCCATGTCGGCGATCGTCAGCACCGCATGCTGCCTGCCCTGCTGGAATTGCGAGACCAGCGTGGGGCCGTCGATCGGAACGATGTGGCCTTGCTGGAGCGGCACCGAAAAGCTCTTGCGCTGCCACGCGCCGATGCGATCGGGAACTAGCCCCTTGAGCTGGGCGACATCGACGCGGGTCGGCAGCGGGTTGTTCTGAGCCACGATTTCACTCCTCGGGAGGCTGCCCTGGGCAACGGCGCTGGCGCTGGTCGCCAGCAATGCGACGAGAACGCATCCGAGGGCCGCGAACAGGCGGCCGGGCGCGCTGGAAATTTCGAACGACGCGTTCATCGGACGGTTGCAAACATGCGCGGCGATCCTACCCGATGCGGTTTTGCAGGACGCCCGGGACAACAGGGGTTGGACAGCGGCCGACCACTGGCTAGACTGGCCGCTTGTTGCCTGGGAGAAGGTACGAATGGGACTGCTCGATGCGCTGGGTCTGGTGTCTTCGGCCGCTCCGGGAGCCGCTCCGCCGGCGCCCGCGCCGCCGCCCCCGCCTGCGCCGGAGCAAGCCGCCTTCACCGCCGCCCGCGCACTCGCCCAGGGCCTCGTCGATGCATTGAAAGCGCATTCGGAGAAAGCGCTCATCCAGCCGCACATCGCCCAGGCCGAGCTCAAGCTCGCCAGTGCCGACGTGCACGCCGGCAAGAGCGAGTGGCCGCAGGCCATGAAGGACGTCGCCGACGCGAAGACGATCTGCGTCGCCGCCAAGAAGCTGGCCGACGACCGCGCGCTCTACATGGCCAAGCGCAACATCGCGAGGGCGCAGATCATGTCGATGGAGGGCATCATCGACAACGCCCCCTTCGGCGTCATGATCACGACGCTGAACAACGCCGACGCTCAGGCGACCGCGTCGCCGCCCAACGTCCCCGCGGCGATGGCGACCCTGGGCGGGCTCGACGCGAAGATCAAGAGCATCGTCCAGAGCTTCGTCACGTCGGTGCAGGGCATGGCCGACAACCTCGCCGCGACCGATCCGAAGGTACAGGCGTTCGCGGCCGCCGAGATCACGCAGGGCAAATCGCTCCTGGCCAATCTGAAGGCGGCGTTCGCGGCCGGCAAGTGGAGCGAGGCCGTCATGTCGTGGCGCTCGGCCACCGATGTGTTCGCGCCCGCCGAGCGGATGGCGAAGCGGCGCGGCGCCTATGAAACGGCGCGTGCGGTCACGCTCGCGAAGCTGACGGCCGTCAAGGCGCTGCCGGCGCTGAAGGATCAGGTCGCCGGCTTGCAGGCACGCCTCGCATTGGCCGACGCCGCGGCCAGCCACGACGCGATGAAGTTCGAGGCCGGCGCAGCCATCCTCACCGATCTCGACACCCGTTGCGCCGCCTGGACCGCGCTCGCCGGCGATGTCGACATCCATGCCAAGCAGCGCCCGCTTGCCGACGCCGAGCTTGCCGCGCTCGACAAGCACGCCGCCGCGGCCAGCATCGCCACGGCGCGCGAGGCGGCGCGCAAGCTGCTGAAGGATGCGTCGGCGACCATCGCGACCGCGTCGGCGGCGAGCGATCCCGCGCCCGGCTGGAAGGCGGCGCTGACGTCGGTGGTCCGCGTGCGCGCCGATCTGGCCGCCGCCAAGGTGCTGGCCGACGGCCTCGGCCCGGCGCATGCCGCCCAGGCCGCCGCCGCGAAGCCGGGCGATGCGGCGGCGATGAAGACGGCGCTCAAGGCCTTGCAGGCCGACGCGGCGACGGCGCTCGCCGCTCCGTTCGCGAGCGAAGCGACGGCCCAGTTCAAGGCCTTCAAGGAGCAGGCCGACAAGGCCGAGAAGGCGCTCGCCAAGGACGATGGCAAGTCGGCCGCCAAGCCGATGGCGCAGGCGGCGCAGTCGCTGACCGAGGCCAAGGCGATCCAGACCGCGCACGCGCAGTACGCGGCGACCGTCACGTCGGTCGAGGCCCAGCTGAAAAAGCTCCAAACGCTGCCGCGCGCTGCAGTGCTCAAGGGCAGGATCGACGCCGTCGCCAAGGCCTTGGCCGAGGCCAAGGCGAAGGACAAGACGCACGCCGGCGCCGAGGCGATGGCCGGGTTGCGGCGCGCCTCCGATGCCGTGGTCGCCGCCGAGAAGGCCGACCTCGATCGCGGCAAGTTCGACGCCGCGGTCGGCCCGACGGCGACCCGGATCGCCGCCGTCACCGATCCGAAGGCGAAGAAGGCGTTCGAGGCAGCCCTCGCCGACGCGAAGAAGCTGGCCGACGCCTTCCGCTTCGACGACGCCGACGCGGCGCGCAAGCGCATCGAGGTGAACATCGACCAGGCCGCGCTGAGTGCGGCGGCGAGCGCGAACCCGAACGACCCGCAGATCGCGACGCTGGCGGCGAAGATGGTCGCCAACGGCGGCGCCAAGGATGTCGACGACCTCATCCAGAACAAGAAGACGGCCGACCCGCGCATGATCGCCTCGCTGGCCAAGGGCCGCTACGGCGTCGATTTCGTTGCCGACGGCGCGGCACCTGGTCCGCGCGAAGCCAGGAACATGAAGGCGCTCTGCGACACCTTCTCGAAGGTGCCGGTCGACGTCTCGGCGCATGGCAGCATCACCAGCATCACGCACACCGATTCGAGCCTGAAGGGCGACGTGAGCGGCGCCTATGCATCGGACGCGACGGTGACGCTGACCGGGCGTCCGAAGACCGACACGCAAGGCTTCGGCAACAACCTCACCAGGAAGATCGCGGGCGGCAAGAGCGTCAAGCAGCTGCCGGCCAAGATCGACCCCGATTGCCAGGCGGTCGGCGGCGCGGCGGAGCTGCTGAGCTTCACCGCGCTGCACGAGGTCGGCCACGGCGTCGACGACGCCAACTCCTACATGGCGCGCAACGGCCACCTGCCGGACCACGGCGGCTGGACGGACTACGGCTCGGGCGTGCAGCCGATCGCCGATGCGGTCGCCGCCAGCATCGCCGCGAAGGTCGGTGCCGGAACGACCTTCTACAAGAAGCCGGAGGACCGCAAGTACGTGCTCGCGAAGATCCTCAACCAGCCGGCGGTCCGACCGACGGTGGCGCCGGGCTCCGACGACGAGAAGGCGATGGTCGCGTTCGACCGCTGGTACACGCTGGCGACATCGGCGGGCGTCTACGAACGCGAGCCCGACTGTGCCGAGATCACGATCGGCACGCTGATCTACCACGAGGCCTATGCCCGCAACTGGGTCAGCTATCTCGCGTCGGCGCGGAGCAAGGGCCTGACCGGCTACCAGTTCCGGGCGCCCGGGGAATGGTTTGCCGAGCTGTACGCGGGCTTTCGCTCGAACAAGCTCGGGCCCAAGCACCCGGCCCGCGAGTGGTTGAAGAAGTTGTAGACGTCGAAACGAGGTCCATCCATGTCGGTATTCAGAACTGAAACGGTGCACTGCCCGGCCTGCGAGACGCCGGTCGAGTTCGAGCTCGTCGTCAGCGTGAACGCCGACCGACGGCCCGATCTGCGCCAGGCCATCCTCGACGGCACGTTCCAGCGCCAGACCTGCCCGAGCTGCGGCACGGGCTTTCGCGTCGAGCCCTCATTCACCTACATGAACCTCGGCCGCGATCAGTACATCGGCG
Source organism: Caldimonas sp. (assembly GCA_036722755.1). Classification (GTDB taxonomy): domain Bacteria; phylum Pseudomonadota; class Gammaproteobacteria; order Burkholderiales; family Burkholderiaceae_C; genus Schlegelella_A. The sequence goes on from DAIMIM010000090.1 coordinate 6,439, forward strand.
TCTGGCCGATCGACATGCGCGCCGAGTGGCAGGCCAACGCAGAGCGCACCCGAGCGACGTTCGAGGCGGCGCTCGGAAGCGGCGCGACCCCCGAGGCGAGAAAGCTTGGCGCCAAGGTCGAGCCCCGCGTCGTCTTCGGCTGGCCGGCGCTGGTCGAGAAGATCCTGGCCCGGCAGGCCGGCATCGACGACCGCACGCTCGAGCTTGCCAAGGTGGCCGTGCTGCGCCATGGCGCCGAGACCTACGTGCCCGGCAAGCGCGAGCTGCGCCTGGTCGGCGTCGGCGAGACCAACCTCATGCTCGCCTGGGTCAACACCGCCGACACGACCATCGCCGGCACCGTCAGCGTGCCGCGCAAGCTGATCGGCGAGATCGAGGCCGAGCCGGACGCCTGGAAGGCCCTACGCGACGATGTCGCCGACGGTCTGGTCGTCGACTTCCAGCGCGAGATGCTCTCCGCCTGAGGGCGCGATGGCGCGAGCCGGCGGGACCGTCACGCGCGCGTGACCCGGTGCCGCCGCTCCCGCGGCGGTACCGAACACCTTACCAGCTGTAGGTGCCGTAGACCGGATTGCCCACGACCCGGACCTGCTGCTGCGCAGCCGTGATGTAGGCCTGCACGTCGGCCGGCAACAGCAAGCGTTGCGCGGCGAGCGTGTTCGCCGAGGTGGTGACGGCCTGGACATAACCGGCATGGGTTCCATAGCGCTCGTCCAGCGACAGGCGCGGATCGCCGGCGACCTTCAGCGCCACCGTCGGCGCGAACGGCACCAGCGTTCCTGTCGACTCGCAGCCGTCGGGGCCGCCGAAGGCGGCACTGCGCAGGTTCCAGCCAGCCGTCGTCGCGACCGGCACGGCAACACCGGGCAGGCGAATGCCGGCGATCTCGTTGCCGTCGGAATCGACCTTCGAGACGAACGACGGATAGACCTTTCCGGTGGCCGTCGGCGGAACGATCGACATGATGCCGCTGTCGAACTGCGGCCCGAAGTTGAACAGGTTGTGCACGGTGATCAGCCCCGAGAACAGCACGCCTGGAATGCTCGGCCAGCCGAGCGAGGCTTGCGACACCAGGCCGATACCGAGCGGCGAGTTGGCGGTGGTCGCAGAGAACACGGCCGTTCCCGTCGCGCGTTGCGGCACGGCGCTGGCCGGCGGCGGCGTGCCGTCGAGCCATTCGTCGAGGTCGACCCAGAGCGCGCGCAGCGCCGGGTTCTGGTCGATCGAATTGCCGAACTGCTGGCAGCTCCCGAGCGAGTTCGCGGCGGCCGGGCTGGCGTGCTGCGTGCCCGAGAGCAGGTAGTTGCGCACGTTGACAGGATCGGGAACGTCGTTGCCGAAGAGGTCGGTGTGGACCAGCGAGCCAGCCTTGACCCAGTACTCGTTCGCCGAGATGATGTTCATCACCTTCGGACACGTGCTGCTGGCCATGCAGCGTACGTTGCGTCCGTCGGTCTTGCCCGAGAGCGGGTCGGTCAGCGTCGTGTACGAGAACGGGAAGGGCGCCTCGGGGTAGAGGTGGTTCTGACGATTGCGCTCGGTGCGGCCCGATTGCTCGAAGCGATAGTTGAGGCCGAGGCCGTCGCCGGCGCCGACCCAGTTGAAGACGCCGTCGAAGACCTGCTTGCCCTTCACGTCCTGGTTGAAACCCAGCCAGATGAAGTCGTTCATGAAGCGGGCTGGCTGCGACAGCGTCCACACCACGTAGCGCGTGATGGCGGCGGTGGCCAGCGGGTTGGCGGTGCCGGCTGTATCGACCGCCGCGTTGCGCAGGAAGGACGCGAAGTCGCGGAACGCGGCGAAGCCGATGCCGCCGACGACCGGATCCTTCGCCGTGAACGTCAACTCGTAGATCGAGCTTTGCTTGAACGCGGTTCCGGCCGGCAACAGCGCGATGGTGTTGGCGCTGGTCCAGGCCCAGCCCGTCGCGGCGATCGGCACGGCAGCGTCCGTCAGATGGTCCTTGACCGTCAACGTCGCCAGGGTCGTGTCGGTGCTGTTGGTGTTGTAGGAGGTCGTGTACGACGTCGTGGTGGCGTTGTCGAACTCGATGTATTCGTAGTCAAGCCCGGTGATCGAGCTGCCGTCGGCGTTCTTCGCGATCGGTGCCGTGATGCCCATCGAAGCATTGGCACGTGAAACGGTCGACTCCCATCCCGCCCAGACCAGTGTGTAGCCCTGGTTCATCAGGAAGGCCGTGCCGGCGTCGCCGGCTGTGGTCGGGTTGTTGCCGCCGCCCGAACCGTTGAATCTGCCGAACTGCTTGCTGCCGCGGTTCGGCGGCTCGAAGAACACCTTGTGGTTGCCCTTGCTCGGGTCGACCGGCGCCAGGATGAAGAAATCCATCGAGTAGCTGACCAGGCCCTGCGCATCGCGCGGCGCGAGTTGCAGGTCGACGATCATGGTGTTGTGCGGGTCGGCCGGATCGAGCTTGCCGGTGGCCGTGCCGACGATCTTCTGGTACGCGCCGACCGGACCGAAGGTCGTGCCGCCGAAGGTCGGGTTCTGGCTCGGCTCGACCAGATCGGTCGCGGTGTTGAGCGTGATGGCGGTGATGCCGACGACCGGCGTTGGCGGCGGCGTGACGACGACCGGTGGCGGGGTCGTCGAGTTGTTGCTGTCGCCGCCGCCGCAGCCGGCGATCGAGATGAATGCGGCAAGCGCCGCCAGCGACAGGCGTGCTGTCGCCATCGAGATATCCATGTCTTGTCTCCTGTGGGTTTGCTAGGCGCCGTGGCGCGCCAAGCGGCGCATGCACGGACTCGAAAACACTTCGAGCGGTCCGCCGGCCTCTGTCGTGCCGTGCGATCTCGCTGCCATGTTCCGACCACAAGAGATTCGCTCTCTTGACCTGCGTCAAGTTTTCCAAATCCAGAGACCGGGTCGCGCGTTTTCCCGAAGCGCCATGCCGGCAGTGACCATTCAGGCGCCCAGTTCGCCGCCTCGCGATTCGGACCAGTCGAAAGTGCACGCCCCCGGGCCGAGAGTCCGGATCGATTCCAGGCAACTCGCCTTCTTCTCCTCGATGGCCGCTGCCAGGAACTCCGCGTCGTAGGCGCGGAGCAGATGCGACTGGTGTTGCAGCAGGTAGTGATGGATGCGCTCGGCCGGGGCGCTCCGATCCTTCAGCAACGCAGCGTAGGTCGCGCGATCCCAATGCCAGCGCAGGCCGAGTGCGTAGAACGCGGCGTTGTAGGCGTGAAGCTCGAGCTCCTCAGGATCCGGTGGGCTCGCGGCGCGTTCGAGGTTGGCCATCGCTGTCTCCTGAGGTCGTGTCGCTCGTGAAGCCCGGACGGCTACAGCAGGCCGGCGCCGCGTGCCCACTGGTACTTGGCGCCGAGGACCGCGACGGGGATCTCGGTCGAATAGGCATACGCCGGAATGCCGTGCTCGTACAGGTATTGCGCTGCTTCTTCGACCTGGACGTCACCGGCGAGCGACGCGACGATCGGCTTGTCGATGCCTTTGGCGCGCATCTCGTCGCGCGCTTCGACCATGAGCTTGGCGAAGACCATCGGCGGCGTGATGATGGTGTGCCAGTAGCCGAGGATGAGCGCGTGGATGCGATCGTCCGAGAGGCCGAGCAGCACCGTGTTCTTGTAGGTCTGCGGCGGCTCGCCGCCGGTGATGTCGACCGGATTGCCGGCGGCGCCGAACGGCGGGATGAACTTGCGGAAGGCCTTGTCGAGGTCGT